>JBDLRB010000186.1:0-12170 GCA_039800205.1 Pseudomonadota bacterium
GGCGCAGTGTCGATTCTTTGACCTCTTCGCCAGCTTCATCGAGCCCCTTGAGCAGGAACTGTCCACGCGCTCCAGTCACACGGTGGGCCAGTCACATACCGCGGCCAATCTCGAGGCCTACACGCGCCGGATCGCAGCAATCAATTATTCGCTTGCTCACGACGACGGTCAGACTGAGACCGATCTCGGGCATGCGGATGTCATCCTGGTGGGCGTATCGCGAAGCGGCAAGACGCCCACGTCCCTCTATCTGGCCATGCAATATGGCGTGCGCGCGGCCAACTATCCGCTGATCCCTGAGGATTTCGATCGCGGTCGTCTGCCACAGATCCTGTATCGACACCGGGAGAAGCTGTTCGGTCTGTCGATCAGCCCCGAACGACTGGCCGAGGTGCGGCAAGAACGCCGACCGAACAGTCGCTATGCTTCCCTCGAAAACTGCCGGCAGGAAGTGGCCGCCGCCGAGGCCATGATGCGCCGCGAGGGCATCGAGTGGCTCTCCAGCACAACCAAGTCGATCGAAGAAATCGCGACCACCGTGCTGCAACAACTGGAACGCTTGCGTGGATGACCGTGCCGGCCGGGCTCAGCGCTGACGAGCATCATGGCGCTGGCGATGCTGCTCGTACAGGCAGATCGAGGCCGCAACACCGACATTCAGCGACTCAATCGCGGGATCCTGATCGATCCGCACCTTGATCATTCGATCGGTCGTCAACGCGCTCCAATCGAGCCCCCCACCCTCCTGTCCCAATAGCCAGATTCGCGGCGCTCGCAGATCGGTCTTGCTGATCAAGGTCCCGTCATGGGATGAGGTCGCGCACAGGGGCACCCGGGCGCGCTGCACCAGGGCGTCGATGGCGAGGCCCTGAACGATGCGCACGGCCGGATGCGCGCCCATGGCTGCGCGTAGCACTTTCGGAGACCACAGATCGACACATCCCGGCGAAGCGAAGACATCGCGCACGCCAAAGGCGACGGCACTGCGCAGGATCGTGCCGGCGTTGCCCGGGTCCTGGAGCCGGTCGAGATACACCGCATCGCCCTCGATCGTCTCCGGACAGCTCGGCGCCCAGGGCTCGATCACCGCGAGAGGACCCGGACTGTTCTCTAGCGAAGACAAACGTCTGAACACGGCCTCGCTCAGGATCAGGCACTCCGCGCCGATCAACGAAAGCGCCTCAGTCAAGGGATCGGGCAGCCGATAAGCGGGACGCAAATAGACCGTCTTGACCTGCGCGCCCTTCAGACTCAACCAGGCGCTCAGAAGGTGTTCCCCCTCGATCACCGCCCGTCCGAGTCTGCGCCGCTCGGAGGCCCGCTCGCATAACAGCGCCAGCTGACGGACTCGCGGATTGGTCACAGATTCGATTCGGGGCAGATGATCCCAATCAATCATGAGCCTGACTCCACGTCCAAAACGGCGCGTACCGGCGCAAAACTGCGTCGGTGTGCCCCACAGGGCCCCAGACGCCGCAGTTGCTCGAGATGCGTCGGGCTGGGATAGCCCTTGTGACGATCGAATCCATACCCCGGATAGTGTTCATGCAAGGCCCTCATCGAGGCATCCCGCGCAGTTTTGGCGAGAATCGATGCCGCAGAGATGGCGGGCTCTGACGCATCGCCCCGGACGATGGTACGGACTGCGCAGGATAGAACCGGCGCTCGATTGCCATCGACCAGAGCCAAGCCGGGCGCCGGATGCAAACGCTCGACCGCTCGGCGCATCGCGAGGAGCGTCGCCTGCAGGATGTTCAGCCGGTCGATCTCCTCGACCGAAGCGCTCTCGCACGCCCAGGCCAGGGCGCGCTCACGGATCAAGGCCGCCAGCCGCTCCCGCTGCGCCTCGGAGAGCTTTTTGGAATCACGAAGGCCTTCGATGGGTCGGGACGGATCAAGGATGACGGCGGCCGCGTATACCTCACCCGCCAAGGGTCCCCGACCGGCCTCGTCCACACCGCAGATCAAGATCGGCGCGAGGGCACTCACGCGCAGGCCACCTGACGAATGACCCGCGCACTCTGTGCGGCACAATCGCACCGCAGACGCTCGCCGATGTCCGCAAGGCGTGCGCGTAGCGCGTGCCGACGATCGTGATCGTCGAGCTGCTCGGCAAGGGCCGTAGCGAGGGCTGTGGGGGTGGCTTGATCCTGAATGAATTCGGGCACGATCGAATCCTGCGCCAGAATATTCGGTAAGCCGATCCAGGGCAGATAGGCGCGGTCGCGCATCAGCCTGTAATTGATCGCACCCATTCGGTAGGCGATCACCATGGGTCGCCCGATGAGGGCGGCCTCGAGCGTGGCGGTACCGCTGGCCACCAGCAGGGCATCGGAGGCAGCCATCACCTGATGCGAATGTCCTGAGACGATCTTCAATGGGAAATTTGAAGGCAGATTTGCCGTGCGCAGCAGCGCCTGCAATTGCGACTGAATGGTGGGCGACGCAGCCGGCATCACAAAGCTCACGCTGGGTACACGTCGCCGTAATTCGATCGCCGCATCAATGAACAGCTTCCCCAGATACCGGACTTCCTCCACTCGGCTGCCGGGCAGCAGGCCGATCACGGCCTGGGTGGGATCGGGAGACAGCCCCAGCACGTCGCGGGCGGGCGCGGGGTTGCTGACCGGCTTCAGCAGATCGGCCAGTGGATGCCCGACATAGGTGGCGGGTATCCCCTCCTGGTCGTAAATCGCCTGCTCAAACGGAAAGACGAGCAGCATGTGATCGACGGCCCGCCGGATGGTTTCGATCCGCTCTCTTCGCCAGGCCCAGATGGATGGGCTGACAAAGTGAATCGTTCGTACACCCGCGCGGCGTAGCCGCTCTTCGAGACCCAGATTGAAATCAGGCGCGTCGATCCCGACAAAGACGCCCCCTTGCGCGAGAGAGGCCGGAAACCGGCGGGCAAGACGCGCACGAAGTGTCAGCAGGCTGGGCAGGCGCTTGAGCACGGCCACATAACCCATGACCGAGAGGCGCTCGATGTCGGCCCAGGACTCAAATCCGGCGGCGCGCATGGCCGGTCCGCCGACGCCGAAGGCTTCGAGTTGGGGGTCGGCTGCGCGCAGGCCCTGAAGAACAGAGGCCGCAAGCAAATCGCCCGAACGCTCGCCCGCGACCATGCCGATCCGCAGACGATCGGCGCCCACGCTCGCCCGCTCGCTCATCAACGAACGATGCCGCGCGAAACCCGGGCCAGAAAATCGATCAGCCGCTGGAGATCGTCGCGGGCTCCTTCGATCAAGCCGGCCTCCTGAAGCAGTTGCCCGAGTTGCAACCGAGCCTCATCGAAGCCCAGCCCGTTCTTGTACAACAGCTTGTAGGCCCGCCGGAGCAACTGAATGCGCTCAGGCCCGAAGCCGCGCCGCTTGAGCCCTTCGGTGTTCAAACCGTGCGCCGAAGCGGAGTTCCCCGAGGCCATGACGTAGGGCGGCAGATCGTGAAGCAGGACGGTCCCGGCACCGGTCATGGCGTGGGCACCCACCTTGCAGAATTGATGCACCTGCGTACACCCACCCAGGATGGCCCAGTCACCAATCTCGACATGGCCAGCGAGATTCGTTGTGTTCGCAAAGATCGTGTGATCGCCAACCGTGCAGTCGTGAGCGATATGGACGCTTGCCATCACCCAGTTGTCATCCCCGATGCAGGTCAATCCGCGATCCTGGACTGTTCCCCGATTGACCGTCACATATTCCCGAAAGGTGTTGCCCCGCCCGATCTGCAGTCCGGTTGGCTCGCCGCGGTACTTCTTGTCCTGCGGCGCCCCGCCGATCGAGCAGAAGGGGTGGAAGTGATTGTCTGGCCCGATCTCCGCGGGTCCCTGGATCACGACATGGGCGTCGATCCGGCAACCCCTCGCAATGCGAACACCCGCACCAATGACGCTGTACGGTCCGACGTCGATGCCGTCGTCAAGCACCGCGGAGGGATCAATGATCGCCGTCGGATGAATGCGACTCATAAGGCGTCAACCCGCAGCGTCCGAAACCGAGGCTCCGCCCTGCGGCGGCCCGATTTCCCGGAGCGTGCACATCAAGTCTGCTTCGGCGCTGATCTGACCGTCCACAGTCGCCCGCCCGGAATACTTCCAGATCGAACGCGCCACCCGGGTGATCTCGACCTCAAGCCGTAACTGATCGCCCGGTACGACGGGGCGTTTGAAGCGGGCGCCATCGATCCCCACGAAGTAATAGACCGACCGATCGTCCGACACCTTGCCCATGGTCTGGAAGGACAGAATGCCGGCCGCCTGCGCCAGTGCTTCGATCTGCAGCACACCGGGCATCACGGGCATGTGCGGAAAGTGGCCGACGAAATACGGCTCGTTCATCGTGACGTTCTTCAGCGCGACGATCCGTCGCCCCGGCTCGAGCTCGAGCACGCGATCCACGAGCAGAAACGGATAGCGGTGGGGGAGATGCTCGAGAATTGCGCGAATGTCCATGACGCTCATTGATCTTCCTTGAAACGGGCTTCGAGTTCGCGCCATCGTGCGCGCCAGTCCGGAAGCCGACGGAGTATCGCACCCGCCCGCTCCCATTCGGGGTGATCCATCAACGGAAAGACACCCGAGTAGACGCCAGGCTGACGGATCGTCCGAGTCACCAGACTCATGGCGGAAATCGTCACCCCGTCGCAGATCTCAAGATGTCCGAGAATGCCCGCACCGCCACCGATCATGCAGTCGGCGCCGATTCGGGCACTGCCCGCAATCCCCACGCAGGCCGCAATCGCTGTTCGGGGTCCGATCTGAACGTTATGCGCCACCTGAATGAGGTTGTCGAGCTTGCAGCCCTTGCCGATTTCAGTGTCCTCGAGCGCACCCCGGTCGATGGCGCAGTTGGCGCCGATCTCGACCTCATCCCCGATGACGACCCGGCCCAGCTGCGGGATCTTCTCCCAGCCCGCAGGCCCGCGCGCGAAGCCGAAGCCATCACTGCCAATCACGGTGCCGGAATGAATGATGCACCCTGCGCCCACCTCACAATCGTCGGCGACCACGACGCGAGGCAGGATCACGGTTCGGGGGCCGATCGTGACCCGTTCACCCAACACCACACCTGCACCAATCTGGGCCTCGGCACCGATCCGGCATCCCGCACCGATCACGGCCCCGGCATCAATCCGGACCCCAGCCTCCAAAGTGCTGTCCGGCGACACCACAGCCGCTGCGTGCACCCCGGGGGCGCGGGCCGGGCGCAACAGCTCGTCAAACCAGCGCGCCAACTGCGCGTAATCGCGATAGGGCTCAGCGGATTCGATCCAGCATGCCCCTGCGGGCAGGTGGACAGACAGGGCTCGTGACGTCAGGAAAACGCCAGCCCGGCTGGCCGCTGCCTGCGCTGCATGTCGTCCGGCACTCAGAAAACTCAGGTCTGAGGCAGAGGCCTGAGCGAGGCTCGCAAGACGATCGACCGTTTGGCCATCCTCCTGGTGGACGGGTCGATCACCGAGATGGCGCGCCAGTTCGAGCACGGACAATGCATGAGGCAGCCGTCGCATATCGAGTCGGCCTCACGGACCATTGGGCGGACGAGATGCCGGCAAGCCCTACTTACCCGCAGACGGATCGGACAAGGCCTTCAGTACGCGCTCGGTGATGTCCACCCTGGGGCTGACATACACCGCTTCCTGGAGAATGAAGTCGAAGCGCTCTTTCTCGGCAATCTGCCGAATGACCCGATTTGCGCGCTCGACGACTTGCGCGAGTTCTTCGTTGCGTCGCTGGTTGAGGTCTTCGCGAAATTCGCGCTGGCGCCTCTGGAAATCCTTCTCGAGATCGGCAATCTCGCGCTGGCGACGCACGCGGTCCGACTCAGTGAGCACTGGGGCATCCCGATCGAATTTCTCGATGAGCTGCTTGAGACGGGCCGCCATCTCCTGCATCTCTTTTTCGCGCTTGCTGAATTCGACCTGAAGCTTCTGCTGAGCGGCCTTGGCCGGGACCGCATCACGAAGCAGACGTTCGGTGCTGACGAATCCGACCTTGGGCCCCTCCTGGGCGAGGATCGCTGGGCTGGCCGCAGCGATCAGTGCCGTCGCGCACAGCGCTCGAATGACAAACGAGTCGGACTTCATGCTGAAAACCTCTCTGGTACGAAACCGGATTGTCTCACAGGGCCCCCTCAGAACGAGGTGCCGAACTGAAACTGGAAGGTCTGACTGCGATCGCCTGGCTTGGAGCGAATGGGCGTGCCCAGACTCAACTTCATGGGCCCAATCGGCGTAAACCAGTTGACGCCGATACCCGCGGATGCCCGGAGCTCGGACAATTGAATCGAATCGTCGGTGAAGACGTTCCCGACGTCGGAAAACAGGAAGCTGCGAATGGTTCGGTCTGAACCCGTTCCGGGGAAGGGAAAGATGAATTCAGCGCTGCCCGCAATACGAACCTGTCCGCCCAGAGGCACGATCCGGGTGCCGCCCTGCGGGAGCACATCAATTTCCTGCGGCCCCAAGGAACTGGTGTAGAAGCCCCGAACCGAACCAATGCCACCGGCATAGAAGTTCTTGAACACCGGGAACATGCGCCCCCCCACTGAGCCGCCGTAACCGACATCGCCACTGAAGGCGAGCGTGTAGTCGCGGCTGATCGGCAGGTAATACTGATCGGCGTAGGTCGCACGCCAGTAGCGCAGTTCGGCGACCGGCAGCGTGAATTCAAGCGACGCGCGCTGCAGTCGCCCACGATTGGGCGTCAGCGCGCTGTCGCGTGAGTCACGCGACCAGCCCACATTGCCGAGGAACGCATCGATCCGGTCGCCATACTCGTCCACCAGAAGTCGATATCGGTTCGGCGCCTGAGCCCCCAGCTCGATGGAATTGACCTCACCACTCACCCCGAGGGAGATCCGATCGAGTTCTGAAGACGGGATACCGAATCGGATACCCAACGCATCCGTTCGCAACACGTAGTCGCCCAGATTGAGCACCCGCGCATCGTTCCGACGCGTCGAGGCCTCAAGGGTGCGACTGATCCCATCCTCGGTGTAGTACGGGTCGACGAACCGGACGATCGCGGTCCGGAACAGGCGGCTGCTGTTGACGTTGAGGCTGAGCGCCTTACCGGTTCCAAGAAAGTTCTGTTGATCGATCGAACCCGTGATGATGAGTTTTTCGGAACTCGATACGCCGACGCCGAGTGTCAGTGCGCCGGTTGGACGCTCTGAGACGCTGAAGCGGAGATCGACCTGATCGGGCGACTCGGGAACGGGCTGGGTCTGAACCTGCACATCCGTAAAGAAACCGAGGCGGCCAATCCGCTCCCGGGAGAGGCGAATCTTGTCGGCGTCGTACCAGGCGTCTTCGTACTGGCGGATCTCGCGCCGGATCACTTCGTCGCGCGTGCGCGCGTTGCCCGAGATCTCGATGCGCCGGACATAGGCGCGACGCCCCGGTTGAATGACGATCGTGAAGGACACCCGATTGGTCTCGCGATCGATCGTGGGCACCGCATTGACCGATGCGAAGGCAAAACCGAGCGACCCCAGCCGATCGGTGATACGGCCCACCGAGTCATTGAGGGTGCGACCCGAGTAGATCTGATCCTTGCGCAGCGCGAGCATCGATCGAAACTCGGCCTCACGGCCCATCAAATCACCAGAGAAGCCGAGCTCACCCACCCGGAACAGCTGCCCCTCGTCGACACTGATCACGATGTCGATCGCCTCCTTGTCGGGGCTGATCGAGACTTCAGTCGAGCGAATGGCGAACTCAAGATAACCCCGATCGAGATAAAACGACCGCAGGGACTCGAGATCCGCATCGAGTTTGCTTCGCGAGTAGCGATCCGCCTTGGTGTACCAGGACAGCCAATTGGGTGTGCCGAGACTGATTTCCTTGTGCAGATCCGATTCGGAAAATGCCCGATTGCCGACAAAACGGATCGAACCAATCCGGGCCGACTCGCCCTCCTCGATGGCCAGTACGACCCCCACCCGGTTACGCTCCAGAGGCGTGATGGTGCTGGTAACCTTCACCGCGTACTTGCCGCGGGACAGATACAAGCGCTTGAGCTCTTGCTCGGCCCGATCGAGCAGCGAACGATCGAAAATGCGCGACTCCGCCAGACCCAGATCGCGCAGACTACGCTTCAGCGTGTCCCGATCGAATTCCTTGTTGCCGGTCACCTCCACATCGCCGATCGCCGGGCGCTCGGCAATCTTGACGACCAGCACGTCGCCCTCGACCGCGAGGCTCACATCCCGAAACAAACCGGTTGCAAAGAGCGCCTTCACGGCCGCGCTGGCGGCTTCTGCATCAATCCGATCACCGACCCGGGCGGGCAGATAACCGAAGACCGTGCCTGGGTCAATCCGTTGGGCGCCCTCGACACGGATATCTCGAATGGTAAAAGCCTCGAAGGCCGACACAGGTGGGCTGGACAGGGCCGCACAGAGGCCCAGGACCAGACCCAACCCGACCACGCGCTGCCCTGAGCGTCTCGCCCGGAGTCCAGTCTTGCGAGCCTTCAGGGGCCATCGAACGATCATGGTCAGGATCCGATCAAGCGAACAATGTCATTGAATAGCGCCACGCCCATCAGCAACATGACCAGCGACAGGCCAATCTTCTGGGTCATCAGCATGAAGGCTTCCGACGGGGGGCGCCCCCGGATCGCCTCGAGCGCATGATAAACGAGGTGCCCGCCATCGAGAACCGGTATCGGAAGCAGGTTGAGGACCCCCAGGCTCACGCTGATCAGCGCAAGAAAGCCCAGATAGGACACCCAACCGGAGCGCGCCGTATCGCCCGCCAGATCGGCGATCGTAACCGGCCCACTGAGATTCTTGAACGATAAATCACCGGTCAACATCCGGCCCATCATGCGCAGCGACAGGGCAGTCATCTCCCAGGTCTGCGACACCCCCTGAAGCAAGCCATCGACCAGGCCGAAGCGCACCGTCTCGGTCTGCAAGCGATCCTGCAGAGCCGCGCCAATCCGCCCGACGGTTCGGCCAAGCGCCGGATCGCCGACCGGACGGGCCAGCGGCGTGACGCTCACGGAGATCTCGTCGGCACCCCGGCGGACAACAATTGAGACGGGCTGCGCGGCTTTGCTCTGTACACGCTCAATCAGTTCGCGGGCCCGCCGGATGGGCTGGCCATCCACGCTGACAATGCGGTCACCCGCAAGCAAACCCGCCCGCTGCGCAGGCTCGCCGTCAACGACCCGTCCCACCCGAACTTCGCCAGGCGCAAGGACAAGACCGAGCTCGGTCATGAAGTCGCGCTCAGCCGCGCCGGGGGCCAGGTTTGAGGTCTGCAGCTCAAGTGAACGTGACTGACCGGCCCGCTCGACCGTGAGCACGACCGCGTGCTCGCCCAGCACGGAATCGATCATTCGCAGGCGAAGCTGGTTCCAGGACTGAAGCGCTCTCCCCTCAATGGCAACGATCCGGTCGCCGGCCGTCAGGCCCGCTGCCGCCGCTGCAGTCTGGGGAGGCGGCCGATCAACGACCGCCACGGGCTGTTCCGACCCCGCCCAGGCGAGCACCGCATACAGACCGATCGCCAGCAGAAAATTGGCCAGAGGACCGGCCGCCACAATCGCTGAACGCGCAGCGAGGGGCTTTCGGGAAAAGGCCTCATGGAGTTGTTCAGTCGGGACGGGCGCCTCACCGTCTGCGGCGTCGCGCTCATCGAGCATCTTCACGTAGCCCCCGAGCGGGATCATCGCGATCACCCACTCGGTGCCGGTCTGGCGGTCGACCCATTTGAAAATGGGACGGCCAAAACCGATCGAAAAACGCAGGACGCGGACACCGCAGGCCCGAGCGACCAGGAAGTGCCCCATTTCGTGCACGAAAATCAGTAGCGTCAGGGCCCCGAGAAAGGCGAGAAGTGTGTGAATGAGGCTCATCGGCTCCGATCCTGTACGGCTGCGGTGGCCGCTCGCCGCGCAGCCGCATCGATTTCGATGACCGCAGCCAGATCGGACGGCGCTGGGGTCGCCGCCAACTGCACGAGCACGTGTTCGTTGACCTCGGCAATTGCGGTGAACCGAATCTGCCCATCGAGGAACGCCTGCACGGCGATCTCGTTCGCGGCATTCAATACACAGGGCGCAGCGCCCCCCGATTCGAGCGCCTCACGAGCCAATCGCAGGCAGGGGAACCGAACCGGGTCAGGCGGCTCGAAATCGAGTGACCCCACCTGGGTCAGATCCAGAGGCCCCACCCCACTCTGGATCCGATCCGGGAAACCCAGAGCATGGGCGATCGGCGTGCGCATGTCGGGATGCCCCAGCTGCGCGAGTACGGAGCCGTCGACGTATTCGACCATCGAGTGCACAACGCTTTGAGGATGAACAACGACGTCGATCGCGGCCGAGGGCACGCCAAACAGGTAGTGGGCCTCGATGATCTCGAGCCCTTTGTTCATCATGGTCGCAGAATCGACGGAGATCTTGCGCCCCATGCTCCACTTGGGATGGGCGACGGCCTGCTCGGGACGGGCGGCCGCCATCTCGGCGATGCTGGAGCGTCGAAACGGCCCGCCCGAGGCGGTCAGCAGAATCCTGCGAACGCCGCCGCGATCGTCGCTGCGGGTTGGAAAACACTGGTAGACCGCATTGTGCTCACTGTCGATGGGCAGGACACGCGCCTGTCCACGCGACACCGCCTCAAGAAAGACGGGCCCGGCCATGACCAGCGATTCCTTGTTGGCCAGGAGGATCGTCTTGCCGGTTTGCGCCGCAGCTATCGCTGAGGGCAAACCCGCCGCACCCACGATGGCCGCCATGACGACATCGACCGGCGGCGCTGAAGCCACCTGGCAGAGCGCCTCGGGTCCCCAAAGGATCTCGATCGCCGCCGCAGCAGCACCGAGCCGCTGCCGCAACGCTGCGGCCGCGCCCGCGTCGCCCAGCACGACCTGGCGGGGCCGAAAACGCAGGCTCTGCTCGGCCAGACGCTCGACGCTCCGGTGCGCGCTCAGGGCGTGCACCGAAAAGCGATCGGGATGTCGGCCGACGACGTCAAGGGTGCTGACGCCGATCGAACCGGTCGAGCCAAGAACCGTGATCGTTCGCATCCGGCGATTATCGCAGCATCAGGTGAATCAGCAGAACCACGGGCATCGTGGGCAGCAGCGCATCGATCCGATCCAGAACCCCCCCGTGACCAGGCAAGCTCTTTCCGCTGTCCTTGACCCCTGCCTGACGCTTCAGGAGCGACTCATACAGATCGCCCACAATCGACAGGGCCACCAGGCCGCCCAGCGCCATCGAACAGAAAAACGCCCCCCAGTGCTCAAACATGCGAGCAGGCAAGGCGGCTGCGAGTCCATCGTGGAGTGCTGCAAGAGCCCCCAGCAGGATGACCAGAACAGCGCCCGCGATGGCCCCCTCCCAGCTCTTCCCCGGACTGATTTGGGGGGCCAGACGCCGTCGCCCGAATGCCTTGCCGGCGAAATAGGCGCCCACATCAGCCACCCAGACAATGGCCATGGCAGTCACCAGCACTTCGGGACCCAGCCGCCTCAATTCGTAGAGCGACAGCCAGCAGGCCAGTAACAAGAGGGCAGCGAGCGGCCAGCCCCCGCCCCGGCTCTGGTGGCGGTGCAAGCGGACCCCCGCCAGCCCCACCCAGAAGCCCGCAGCGATCACGACGAGCGGCGCCACCTGAACCAGCGATAGCCACTCGCGCTCCCGGGCCCAGAGCAGCCCCACCCCCGCCCCGAGCAGCAACAGTGCGGCGCGGAGCGCATGCGCCCTCTGCCCGATCAAGGCGCTCCATTCCCAAGCGGCCACCGCCAGAAAGGCCAGGGAAAACGCGCCCCAGACCCAATGGGGTGCAAGAAAAATGGCGGGGACAGTGATCCCCAGCAGGACGATGGCCGTGAGGATTCGCGGGATCAACACGCGGCAGAGCCCTCAGCCCGAACCGGTCGTTGACAGCTGGCCACTGGTGCGTCCAAAGCGCCGCTCGCGGGCCCTGTACCACTCGAAGGCCTGATCCAGCGCGAGTGCGTCGAAATCGGGCCAGAACTGCTCGGTGAAATAGAGCTCCGTGTACGCCAGTTGCCACAGAAGAAAATTGCTGATTCGCTGTTCACCACCGGTTCGGATGAACAGATCGGGCTCGGGGGCGTACGCCATCGCCAGGTGGGGCGACAGGAGCTCCTCATCGAACCGGCTTGGGGTGGCTGCGAGTTCGGGATGA
>JBDLRB010000187.1:0-19960 GCA_039800205.1 Pseudomonadota bacterium
ACGGACGATGGTGCATTCACCGACGAGACCAACTGCATGTTGCTTGCGGCGATTCCCGGTTCGGTCGGCGATGGTGCACAGATCACGGTGAAGAACACGATGGACGGTGCCACCGGTACGCAAACGACCTTCATGAGCGCCTTGCTGGGCGAGGGCCGCTTGCGCCGATTCCTGGTTGCACCCAAAGGCGCTGAAGTGACCGGTCTCGTCGAAACTGCTGATGGCAAGACGATGTTCGTGAACATCCAGCACCCGGGCGAAAACACGACGGCCGCACAGCTGACGGCGGGCACGCCCGAGAGCACCTGGCCCGCCAACGGCGGCGGACTGAGCTCGGGCGCTTACGGTGCAGGCAACCGCCCGCGTTCGGCCACACTGATGATCACCCGGAACGACGGGGGGAAGATCGGGCTCTGATTGGCTTTGATTGACCCACAGCACCCGGTCGGCAAGATCGTTCCTGACCGGGCTGCAGTACAGGGCCGTGATCCACTCGCGGCCCTTTTTTGCGCCGGTTTCGCAAGGACGCAATGCCGATCAATTTTGTCATCCAATCATCGCCGAGGCGTACAAGTCGCAGACACTTCAGCCTGAACTCATTTTCAGGATCTCCATGGCCGCCGCCCGATCTGTATCGCTTGCCCTCGCAGTTTGCCTCGCACCTTCCCTTCAGTTTGCAATTTCTCCGGTCAGTGCCCAGCCCAAGACACCAGAGACCTACTACACGGCGCCCCCTGAGTCGATCATCGACCAGATGCGGCAGACTCCCCGGCCGCGTAACGGGATGGGCCTGACAGAACTGTCCGCGCTCGACAAGGTCGTCTCGCCGCGAGCTCTGGCCTGCGACAGCATGTTCAACGAGGACGTGCGGATGCAGGAGCGGATCAGATCGTGGCCGCGATCCGCGCAGATCGATCTCGCCAACGAGTGCCGGCGCATTATTGCCGACTACAACGCGATGCAGCCCCAGTTGGCACAGCTGAAACGCCTGGAGCAGGAACGAGCGCAACAACGTGAGCAGGAGCAGGCGGCACGTCGGGCCGCCGAGGCGCGCGAGGCCGAGGCCGCTCGAGCCGCTGAGCAGCGCGCGGCGTTCATGGCTCGTCGCCCCGACTTTCTGCTGGTCCTCAATACTGAAGCCAAGGCCTTCGAAATAACTCGAACCCTTGATGGATCGACGCGGATCACTCAGAAAGGGGGCCCCGTCGCCGCCCAATTCGTCCGAGCAAGCGCTCAGTCGTCCAGCATCTTGCTGGATCGCTACGAGAAGCTGCCTCCTCTCTGGTTGAACGAAATCAAGTCCCTCGCCGGGGAGCTTGCTCGGGCACGAGGGCTGACGCTCGATACGCGCGGTCTGGAGGCGCGGGAGATTCGGACTGGAGCGGCACGAAAGTGCGTGGGCGAGGCGAGTGCTCAGGCCACACGCGGCAGCGGCAGTGGTTCAGGAAGCCCGCCCCAGGTGCTCGACCGGGTCTGCCGCGACCTGACCGTGGGCCTGATCGATCAGGCCGAGCGTGCTCGAATCAAGCCACTGATCGACCGTGGCAGCGTCATTGTGCTTGGCGAGATCCGAAGTGGCGACCTGCAGGCACGGCTGGACGCTGCGGCAAAACGCGAGGCTGAGCGGGCGGCCGCCGAAGAGGCCAAGCGCCAGGAAATCATCGCGCAATTCGGCAGCAAGCCGAATCATTTCCTGGCCATCATTCTCCCGGCCAATAAAGCAGCGGCGTCCTGTACGATCAAATCGCGCAAGATCGAAGGCGCCGTTCGGTCGGCAGGCGGTTACCTCAGCTTGCCGGATTTTACGAAAGCAGCCCGTCTGAAACCGGACTGGCGCTTCGATGAACTCGCCGACGACCTTGAGAAGCTCTGGACCCTTGTTCAGCAAAGCAAATGTTCGGGGGTCATTGTGACGGGTGCCGAAGCCGCGCAGGTCCTGCCTGCCTTCGACCGCGACAAGCTGCGCTACACCCTGCTCCCCCTTCGCGAAGCGAGCGAACTGCACCCTGCGTATGCGAGCGCCCGCGGATTCGCCAGCGTTGCGCAGCTGGATTTTGCGGTCGAGCTCAAAGCGAGTCGATCAGACGTCCAGTCACTGGCGGAATTCGGTATTACCGATCTCGCAGGCCACCGAGCTGCGACCGGTCGGATGCAGAAATCGGGCTACTCGAAAACCACCGAAATCGAAGACCTGACTGCGTTTCTGCGCGACGAGGCCGAGGGGGCGAAAATCAAGCGAACGGCCATTCAGATTCGCGAGGCCCGCCTCGCGGCCGCCGAGGCACGCGACCGAGAACGCGCAGAGCAACTGCGACGCGAACTGCCCTTGTACTCGGTTCAGTTGATGTGCATGGAACCGATGGGGCACATGACCGAAACGCTCGTGGGTCACCTGGCCCGCTCGCCCGCGGTATTCATCCAGATGATCACGGGTTCCCTCAGTCGGTTTTGCCAGCAGCTCGCCCTGCCGATCTCGAATCCGGATCTCATCACGTCCGCGAGAAGGGTCGCATCCGATGCATCAGGGGCGGACTATTTTGTAACCAAAGCGCCCGACGGACGCAGTGTGCTCGGACTGATCAAGCGACGGGGGAACTGACGGAATCGGCCGTCCGAGGCTCACGTTCTACTGATTCAGATACAGCATGCCGTAGGGTTGGGGTGGGGTGCCCCGGTCCATCGGCTTGCAGTGTGTGCCTTCGACGTTGCAGACATCGACCAGGCGCCGGATGCCCTCGACCCGTCCATCAACCAGCTTCGTGTCAAGCTGATAGTGCAGAAACGGGTAGAGGAGCGCGATCAGCGCCATCAGGTAGAGAACCAGGTCGCGTTTCATGCGCGAAGGCTATCGCGTTCGTACCGAGCCTCGCAAGCGAGGGCGACCAGCGGCGGTGCTCAAACGCCCTGTTTTTTGAACCACTCCAGGCAGCGTTTCCAGCCATCCTCGGCTGCATCCTTACGGTAGCTCGGCCGATAATCAGCGTGAAACGCATGCGGGGCGTCAGGATAGATGACAAAGCTCGACGCTCGTGCCGCCGCGCTGGCTGAATCCGCCAGACGCTTCTTCATCTCATCCACGGTGGCCAGCGGAATGCCCGTGTCCTTGCCGCCATACAAGCCCAGCACAGGGGCATTTAGCCGGGCCGCCGCCGCATAGGGATGTTCAGGCGTCAGGGGCGTGTTGTCTCCGGTCAAGCGACCATACCAGGCCACACCCGCCCTCACCGCCTTGGAGTGCGCGCTGTATAACCAGACGATTCGTCCACCCCAGCAGAATCCGGTGATCCCCACACGCTTCAAGTCACTGCCCTGCGCGCCGGCCCAGGCGACTGCGGCGTCCAGATCGGCCATGACCTGTGCATCGGGCACCTTGGATACGACATTCTTGAAGAGCTCGGGCACGGATGCGTACTTTGTCGGATCGCCCTGGCGCGCAAACATCTCGGGCGCAATCGCGTGATAACCCTGCTTGGCAAAGCGGCGGCAGACATCCTTGATGTGTTCATGCACACCAAAGATTTCCTGGACGACCAGAATGACGGGATGACCGGTCCCCGTTGCAGGCCGGGCGTGGTACGCGGGCATGCTGCCGCCGGGCGCCGGGATGCCCACTGCGCCGGCCGTGAGTCCCTGAGTGTCGGTGGTGATGGTTTGCGCAAGCAGGTTACCGGTGGGCGCAACGGACGCGGCAAAGCCGGTCCCCAGGGCCGTGACGACAAAGCCACGACGGTCGAGGGCCGCCGGGCCTGGGCGGAGGGCATCGATTTCGCTACGGATCGATTCATGCAAGCGTGCGGACATGGGGAGCCTTTCAAGGAGGAACGCGATATTCACGATGGTAGCGCCTCAAACCCTGGTCGGCGGAACACGCCGATCGAAACTCCGGGCCTTTCCAATGACCCGGCTCAGGGTTCCAGAATCGGCTTCACCCCACCGAGCGTACCGGACTGGAACAGGCTCAGTGCCCCGGTCGTGGGCCAAGTGCTCCCTGGCCTCAGAATGACTGGGCCATCTCCACCGCCAGCGCTGCCACGGCCGATCCGATCGCCACCGTACGATCCCGATCGAGGCTCATGGGCCAACGATCCTCGGGCGCATGAAACCACGGGTTGCTGCCGATCAGGGACACATAACGCCCGCCGCGCTGCTCGATTTCATGCGCTTCGCCGCCCGCCTTGCCTCCCGTGACCGCGGTGATGGCCTGTGCAGGATAGCCAGCGGATTGAAGCCCATGCGCAAGGCGCGCCGCCAGACCCTCGACGTTACTGCGAACCGTCAGCGCGGGTTCGGTCGCCGTGCCGAGATTGGCCCCCAGATGGATTACGAGCGAGCTGTCCACCGCGAGATCAGGCTCCCGGGCAAAAGCATGATGCGCCCCGATGTGACCGAGCTCATGACCACAAGTGGCCAACCCGACGACCCGTCGGGCCCGGCCAGGCGCAGACGCCAGCGCGCGTAGCGCCTCGTGCCAGGCCCAGATGCCGCCCACGCGTTCTGCAGTGCTGGTCCACCAGGAGGTTCGCGGAGTCAGCAAGAGCAAGGCCGGTGCAGCACCCGACCACTCGGCACGAACATTGTGCGAGACCGCATCCTCCCGGCCACCGTCGACCACGACCTGAACGGGCGCCGCGGCCTGGCAGAGCGCGGAAAGCCGCGCCGCATCTCGCCCGGCCACCTGAAGCACGGGCGGCCCGAACGGTTGATCCAGATCATGGGCATTGAGGGGCGCGATGCCGCCCTCGCGCGTCGTCAGTGCAATGACGATCGCCTGATGGCGGCTGGCTGCACGCTCACGGGCAAAGGCATTGCCGGGCAGGCTCGCCATCGAGGGCTCCATGACGGCGAACCCGATCGGTGCGTCGGACCCCAACGGCCCGATCGCACCCCTCACGCCCTCCGGTCCGGTCAGCCCACCGTCGAACAGCGGCACGCCCTCGATCGGTGAGCCTTCGATGGATGTCAGCCGGGCCGCGCCAGGCACGAAACGCCGAAAACGGACCGGGTCCAGTGAAACATCCAGACCGGGGATCCGCGCGACCTCGTCCGCCAGCCAGCGGGCCGAATCGAGGTCACCGGATGTTCCCGCACGCTTGGGGCCGAAGGCATCGTAACGCTCGAAAAACGACGCGGCAGGATCCGACACGATCAGTCCGCCCGCACACCCGACAAGGCGATCAGGTCCTTGAGTCGCTTCAGTTCTTCCGGCCATTCAGCACGATAGGCCGCGGGACTGCTCGACACGATGATCGAGCCGCCCTCACCTGCGATGCGCTTGCGCAGTTCTTCATCCTTGTTCATGACCTGCGCAAAGGCCGCAGCGACCCGATCGACCGCAGCCGCCGGCAAACCCGCCGGACCAATCACCGTCGAACCGCTCACGACCACCGGCCCGCCCTTCAGCGTTTCAGCGAGCGTCGGGACCTCTGGCAGGGCCACCATCCTGACCGACCCCGCGGATACCAGGATGCGGATGCGGCCCATCTTGTGACGCGGCAGCGCGATATTGCTGATTGCGAACGCAAAATCGACCTCGCCCTGTTCCACGGCCATCGTGGCCTGGTTGGCGCCCTTGTAGGGCACATGGATGCCCTCTGCGCCGATCAGCTTCAGCATGGCGGCTGCAGCCATGTGCGCGGGCGTTCCAATACCGCCGGAGCCATACCGCAGGGGCGCGCCCTTTGCAGCGCGCGCTGCGGCGAACAGGTCCTGAACGGTTGTCCAGGGGCGGTCCGCTCGTACACCCAGCACGGCGGGGTGCTCGGCCAGTGTGACGATCTGGGTGAAGTCCTTCATCACGTCATAGCCCGGGTTGGGCTGCATCACCGCCTGGGTGATCGCCGTGCCGCCCCCCCACATCAGCGTGTAGCCATCGGGGGCTGCACGCGCTACACGCTGCACGGCCAGCAACCCGCCTGCACCCGGCCGATTTTCGATCACGAACTGCCCGCCAAAAGAGGTCGCCGCCCGGCTCGAAATCAGTCGGGCGAGCGTATCGGACGATGAACCCGGTGCAAAGGCAACCACCAGTGTGACGGGACGGGTCGGGTAGCCCGAGGGCTGCGACTGCACGGCGCTGGGCAGAACGCCCAGCGCACCCAGGCCGATCAGTGTTTGACGACGATTCATTCTGGTCTCCGCATTCAATCGACTCGGGCGCCGGAGGCCTTGACCGCACGGGCCCACTTCTCGGTTTCAGTCTTAAGGAAGGTGTTCAGTTGAGCCGGGCTCATCACCATTGGCTCGGTCCCGAGCGAAGCAAAGCGCGCCTGGATCGCCGGACTCTGCAAGGTCTTGTTGATTTCGGCATTGAGCTTGTCGATGATGGCTTGCGGAACCTTGATCGGCGCCGCCATCGCCACCCAGGGCACGGCCGAAAAGCCCGGCACGCCGCTTTCCGAAATGGTCGGCAGATCCGGCAAGGCCGACGCCCGCTGTGCGCTGGACACGGCGATGGCGCGCAGTCGCCCGTCGCGAATCAGGGGCAGCGTTCCGGCCATGGTCTCGAACATCACATCCATCCGTCCGCCGACGACATCGGCCACACCGGCCGGGCCGCCCTTGTAGGGCACGTGCTGCATATCGATGCCCGCCGCCAGCTTGAAGCTTTCGGTTGCCAGATGATTGGTGACGCCACTGCCGCCTGAAGCGTAGTTCAGCTTCCCGGGATTGGCTTTGGCCGCAGCAATCAGATCCTTGATGCTGCGAAGCGGAGAGTTGGCTGGAACGATGACCGCGTAAGGCACGATCCCCAACCCCGAGACCAGGGCGAGATCGCGCGAAACCTCGTAGGGCAGTTTACGGTAGAGGGACGGGTTGACCGCGAGCGGGCCACTGGAGGTGGCGAGCAGCGTGTAGCCGTCAGCCGGTGATTTCGCAGCCAGTTCGGTCGCGATGATGCCTGCCGCGCCCGGTCGGTTTTCAACGACGAAATTCTGGCCCAGATTCTTCGTGAGTTCGGTCGCAACGGCGCGCGCCAGAAGATCCGTCGCCTGACCCGGCGGAAATCCCAGAAGGATCCGCACGGGCTTGTTCGGATAGCCCTGGGCGGCATCGGACTGCGCGGCGGCCGGAAATGCCGTGCTCAATACCGCCGCAGCGAGCATTGGAATGAGGCTATTTTTCATCGTGTCTCCCTTCAATTGTCGTGATCTGAAAATGAAAAACGTTACGCCGCACCGGGCGATGGGTTGATCAGAGTGTGGCCCCCCGTGCGCTGATGGGCCAGATGGATTCGACGATGCCGCCCCGCACGCAGACCAGCTCGTCATACAGGTTGACCGTCGGGTCGCAATGACCCGGCACCAGCATCAGACGGTCTCCGAGCGCCACCTGAGGCGAGCCCGCGCAGTCGATGACGCCGTGCTCATCGGAGGCCTTCAGGTAGCGGAGTTCGGGCCGCTGCCAGACGACCGGCATCCCGCTATCCACGCTGGACGCCTTGAGGCCCGCATCGCAGATCGCCCGGTCCGGCGCCGGACGACTCATCACCGTGGTCAGTACGAAGAGGGCATGCTCGAAACGGGGCTCGGCCTCGCTGCGGCGGTTATCGGCATAGTCGCGGTCCATGAAAATATAGGACCCGGGCTGTAACTCTCCCCATACGCCTGAATCGCGCTCATGCCAGAAGGTCCCCGTGCCCGCCCCTGTGACGAGCGGGCAGGGCAGGCCTGCGGACTGAATCAATTGCTGGGCGGCCCGGGCAATCTCGCCTGCCCTTCCGATGGCCGCGGCGCGCTCGCGCACATCGCGCATGTGCTGGGCCGGGCCATGATAAACCTGCAGTCCGGCCAGCCTGAGCCGCTCGCAGTCGACCACCGTACGGGCGAGACTCACGAGCCCTTCACCGACGGCGATGCCGCACCGCCCACCGACATTGATCTCGATGTACACGTCGATCACCGTGCCTGCGGCAACCACGGCCTGGGCCAAGGGGAGCACCTGATCCGGGTGGTCGACCAGCACCCCAATGCGTGCCCGGCCTGCCAGCGCCGCGAGGCGGGCCAGCTTGGCGGGCCCCACCACCTGATTGGTGATCAGGACGTCAGCAATCCCTGCATCAACGAAGACCGCGGCTTCGCTGACCTTCTGGCAACAAATACCGACCGCCCCCGCCGCAATCTGCCTGCGGGCGATTTCCGGCGTCTTGTGGCTCTTGGCATGAGGCCTCAGACGCAGACCGCTCTCAGAAAGCCATTCAGACATCAGGGACCCATTGCGCTCGAAGGCATCGAGGTCGAGTACCAACGACGGCGTATCGATCGCATCGATCGGCATGCCGGCGCTTGCTGCGGACCACGGACTCATCCTGATATCTCTCCAAGGGTATCCGAGTATAGGGGCCGCCCGAGCCCGACCGCAAGCGAGCGGCGCTCGCGGCCACCCGGGCCATTCGACCGTGATAGCATCCTTCGCTTTCCGGAGATGCGTGATTGGGCACAGAGCCTCAAACAGAGGCCACCCGTCATGGCCTTCGTTCACGGTGCAATGGTGAGGAAGGGGGTAACAGGCATGCGCACATTCAATGCCGTCATCGAGACGCGCGACGGGGCACATCCCCGCGCCTTCGACGTGGTTCGGATGTACAACCTCGGATCGGCCACGCGCAACCCTGACGTGGCGCGTCCACACCAGGAAGAAGTCGCAGCGGCCGGCGTACGCATTGCGCTGCACATTCCGACCCCGCGCATCTACCCGATCGACCCCTGCATGCTGACCTCGAGCGAGCGCATCGGTGCTCATGGTGCGCGATCGTCCGGCGAGGTCGAGATCGTTCTCATCAAATCCGATCAGCTCTACATTGGCGTAGGCAGCGACCACACCGACCGGGACCTTGAGCGGGCCAGCATCGCCTGGAGCAAGGCCGCCTGCCCGAACGTGCTCGCACCGCAGCTCTGGGCGTGGAGTGACATTGCTGACCATTGGGATCAGTGCCGGATTCGCAGCCAGGTCGATGGGCGGCCCTACCAGGACGTCGGCGTTGACGCCTTCATTTCGCCTCCCGAGCTCCTGCGCATCCTCGAAGAGCGGGTCGCTCTGCCCCAAGGCGACTTTGTGGTGTTCTGCGGCACCATCGTCGCACTCGCCAAGGAACTCGGTTTTGGCGATCGATGGTCGTTCGAGATGGAGGATCCGGTGCTCGGTCGAACCATCCGTCACAGTTACGCAATCACCCAGTTGATGCTGGAGGTGCGTGAGCCCTGGCGTGTGCCCATCGTCACCGGTTCACTCTGAGTTCACAGCCGGGCCCGCCCGTACCGGACCGACCCGGGACATTGATTCCTGTTTTCATCAACGCCGGGCTCAGACCCGGCACATCAACGGAGACTACGCATGAGATTTCAAGCGATGATGGCCTCCAGGGTTCGACAAACCCTGATCGGGCTCGCCTGCGGCGTCGCCACGCTTGCGGTCGTCGCGCCCGCGAGCGCAGCAACGATGGTGATCGCGGCCACGCGCACGCCGGGCGGATTCGACGGCGATGCCCTCAAGCCGAACACACAGAATGTCGTTGTTCAGACCTACGAAGGTCTGACCCGCTACGGCTACAAGAAAAACCCAGGCACGGGCCGGATGGAAGTCGACCCCGCGAACATTCAACCGCATCTGGCCGCAAGCTGGAGCACCTCGGCCGACGGGAAGACCTGGACCTTCAAGCTGCGCGAAGGTGTGAAGAGCCCCTTCGGCAACGAAATGACCTCGGCCGATGTCGTGTGGGGCTGGCAGAAATCGCTCGCCCAGAAACGGACGGGCGCCTTCATCGCTCGAGTCTCCAGCGTGAAGGCCGTGGAAGCGGTCGACCGCTACACGGTCCGATTCGTTCTCGAGCAGCCGAGCAAGATCTTCCTGTCCGCCCTCACGCTCTACACCCCAAGCGTCTATGACTCCACCGAAGTCAAGAAGCATGTGTCGGCCGAAGACCCGTGGGCGCTCAAGTGGATTGATCGCAATACCGCTGGTTTTGGTGCCTATCACCTGCAGTCGCTGAAGCCGGGTGAAGAGGCGATCTTTGTGGCCAACCCGAATTACTTCGGCGGCAAGCCGCACTACGACCGCGTTGTGTATCGCGAAGTGCCCAACGCAGGCACGCGCTTCACGCTGCTGCGTACGGGTCAGGTTCAGTGGACCGAAGAACTGACGCTCAAGCAGATCGTCGAACTCAAGAAGGACAAGCGCGTCAAGGTCGAGTCCGACGTGGGTACCGGACATGCGAGTGCGCGAATCAACCCGACCATCAAGCCCTTCGACAATCCGAAACTGCGGCAGGCGATGGCTCTCGCGACCGACTATCAGGCCATCAACAAGGCCGTCTTCGAAGGTCTGGGCACGCAGGCTCGATCCATCGTTCCGCCGATCATTCCCGGTGCGGACAATGAAGCCTGGACCTTCTCGACGGACGTCAACAAGGCGAAGGCCTTGCTGACTGAGGCCGGCTACCCGAACGGGATCGATATCACCCTCGATTACTCCGGCATCTTCTGGTTCGAGGAGGCACTGGCCATCCAGATCAAGAACAGCATGGCCAAAGCCAACATCCGGGTGGCGCTGAAGAAGATTACCGATGCCGACATGCGCTCACGGACCGCACCGAATCGTCGGGATCTGCCCTTTTTCACCTTCATGGACAATCCGATCGTCCTTGATCCAGTCTATGCGCTCTTCCTGAATGCGCACAGCCAAGGGGCCTCCAACCGGAACAACTACAAGAACGCCGATTTCGACAAGATCGTCGATGCAGCGCGGGTGGAGCAGGATCCGGTGCTGCGCGAGCGGCTGGTTCGTCAGGCTCAGCGGATCCATACCGGCGACTCCAGCTGGATCATGACCATGTATCCGGGCGTGCATGAGGCCATGGCGCCGTGCGTCACCGGTTACGTCTGGCAGCCGGACTACCACGAGCGCTGGCGTGAGCTGAGCTGCAAGCGCTAAGCGCACAGGCCCGTCGCGGTCGGTCAGTGGACCTGCTGTCCGCTGACCGAATCCGGGCACTCGAGGCCATCGTCGTTTCATCAAACCATGAGCAGCAGTTTCCAGGGTTTTCTTCTTCGCCGGCTGGCCGTCTCGGTACCGCTGGTGCTGGCCGTGCTGTTCGTCACCTTCATGCTGGTCCGGATTGGCGGGCAGGATCCGGTCGCTCTGCTGGCTGGCCCCACCGCATCCGC
Organism: Pseudomonadota bacterium; assembly: GCA_039800205.1. Taxonomy (GTDB): domain Bacteria; phylum Pseudomonadota; class Gammaproteobacteria; order Burkholderiales; family Burkholderiaceae_E; genus SYIM01. Next base: position 11,160 of record JBDLRB010000187.1, read on the forward strand.
AGCCGAACACGCCGCCATTCGCGCCGAGTTGGGCCTTGATCGACCGCTTCTCGTTCAAGTTGGCATTTATCTGGGTGGGGTTGTTCAGGGCGATCTCGGCACCTCCTGGTTATCGAGCGGTGCAGTCCTGGACGAGATCCGCGGCCGCTTGTTCATCACGCTGGAACTGCTTCTGTGGGGCGTGGCCATCGGTGCGCTGGTCGGCATTCCTCTGGGTCTCCGGGCGGCTGCGCGCCGGGGCAGCTTTTTTGATCAGGCGGTCCGAGCCGTGTCGCTGGCTGGCTTCTCTGTGCCCACCTACTGGCTCGGCCTGATCGCCATCTTGCTGTTCTTTTATTTTCTCGATCTGGCGCCGGCCCCCATGGGTCGAATCAGCGCCCTGGCCGAGCGGCCTGACGCGATCACCGGCAGCTACCTGATCGACGGATTGTTGGCCGGGCAGTGGCACAGCGCCGGATCAGCGCTCGCCCACCTGATTCTTCCGGTCTGTACGATTGCGGTGATTGCCTGTGCACCGATCATGAAGCAGGCCCGCGCGATCGGGGCTGAGGTCATCGAGAGCGAATTCATCCGCTATGCGCGCGCCAGCGGTCTGGGCGAGCGCCGTATCCGCCGAATGGTGTTCAGAAACAGTCTGGTCCCCGTGCTCACCTTCGTCGGTACAGAGATCATCGGATTACTGGGGACATCCTCCCTGATCGAGTTGATTTTCTCCTGGGGAGGCATCGGTCAGTGGGGCCTGCAATCCATCCTGAACGGCGACTTCGCGGCCGTTCAGGGCTATGTGCTGTTTGCCGCGCTGCTGTCGGTCGTCGTGTTCCTGATCATCGACCTGACGGTCTGGCTGCTCGAACCTCGCGGGCGGGGCACACCGTGATCGCCGGCCTGCGCAGTCTGATTCGCGACGTGCCCAGCGTGACGATCGGGATGACGATCGTGCTGATTCATGCCGTCCTGGCGGTCTTCGCCCCCTGGATCGCCCCGCTCGATCCCATCGCAGCGCACGCCGACAAGGTCCTCGCCGCACCGGACGCGCAATTCTGGCTGGGCACGGACGGCAACGGGATGGACATCCTGTCCCGATTGATCTACGGTGCGCGCTACGCCTTCGGCATCGCGCTGCCCGCCGTCGCAATCAGTCTGTTGATTGGCCTGCCCGTCGGCCTCTGGGCGGGCTTTCGTGGCGGCTGGATTGACGAAGTGTTGCTTCGGACGATGGATCTGCTTCGGGTCTTTCCTTCGATCATTCTTGCACTGGCCATCGTCGCGGCCACGGGACAGTCGCTGCTCAACGTGATTTTCGTGATCGGCTTTCTCGATGCGCCGGTCTTTGCACGCGTGGTCCGCGCCGAAGTGCTCGCGCTACGCGGCAGCACAATGGTCGAGTCGGCGCGCGCGATCGGCAACAGCACGCCTCGATTACTGTTCGTGCACCTGTTGCCCAATGCGCTGTCAGGCACGCTGGCCCAGATCTCGGTCCGCATGGCCTGGGCGGTGCGGGTCAGCGCGACACTCGCCTTTGTCGGCGTCGGGATCCAGCAACCCACCCCGGAATGGGGCGCAATGATCCGGCAGGGGGCCGAGTACATGGTGACCGGCGAATGGTGGGTTGCCCTCTTCCCAGGATTGGCGCTGGTTTCATTGGTGTTCGGACTGAACCTCGCGGGCGACGGGGTCCAGGACTGGCTCGGCCGCCGGAGAACCCGGCGATGAGTCTGCTGACCCTTGACAACCTGAGCATCGAATTCTCGTCGCGCAACGCCGCGGGGGTGAAGCGCACGGCCCGAGTACTCGATGGCGTCAGCCTGCAGGTCGGCGGTGCCCGGATCGTGGGCCTGATCGGCGAAACGGGTGCAGGGAAATCGATGACAGCGACATCGATCATCGGCATGCTCCCGAGCGAGGCACACATTGCATCGGGCAGTATCCAGTTCGACGGCCACGAACTGATCGGGCTCTCGGCCGCCCAGCTCGACGCAGTCCGGGGCAGCCGGATCGGCTATGTCGCCCAGAACCCGCGCGCCGCACTCGAACCCGTCACACGGATCGGCGATCAGCTGGTTCGGCTGGTCCAGACCCATCAGACGACGAGTCGGTCCGCCGCTCGCGTGCGCGCCATCGAAATGCTCTCTGCCGTCGGTATTCCAGACCCCGAGAGCCGCTACCGCGCCTGGCCCCATGAACTGTCAGGCGGGATGGCCCAGCGCGTGGTCATCGCGATGGCCCTGATCAATCGGCCGCAGCTCGTCATTGCAGACGAACCCACCACCGGTCTCGATCTCACCGTTCAAGCGCAGGTGCTTGACCTGCTGCGGGACCGGGTTCGCGAACGCAGCGCATCCGCGTTGGTGATCACCCATGATCTGGGGATCGTCGCGCAATACTGTGACGACATGGTCGTGATGTTCGCCGGTCAGGTGATCGAGAGCGGACCGGTTGCAGCGGTCTTTGCTCAGCCGGGGCACCCGTACACCCGGCGCTTGATCGCCGCCTCGGCCGCACGAATCAGCGAGCGAACCGCACAGCCCGCCAGCCCGCCCGATCTCTTCAGCCGGCGAAGCGACTGCGTCTACCGTGATCGCTGCGATCGCGCGGATGCAGCCTGCCTGGCCGCGCCAGCGATGCGTGTGCAGGCCGGTGGTCGCGGCGATCATTACGTTCGTTGTCATCACATCGAATTCGGACCCAGTAGCGAGAGGCGGTCCCCATGAGCGAACCGATGGAGATTCGGTCGAGCATCGAGCACGGCCCCCCGCTTCTTCGACTGGACGGCGTCTGGCGGGCGTTCGCGCTCGCCAAAGGTCGATCGCTGACGGCCGTGCGCGACTTCACCTTGGAGATCGGACGCGGCGAAGCGGTGGGCCTGGTAGGTGAAAGCGGCTCGGGCAAATCCACCCTTGCACGACTTGCACTCAATCTGCTCCCGACCACCCGGGGACGCGTTGAATTTGACGGCCAGGATCTGAGCGCCCTGCCCGACAAGGCGCTGCGGGCCCTGCGTGCACGCATGCAGATGGTGTTCCAGGACCCCTGGGGTGCGCTCAACCCCAGACATACCATCGGCCGTCTGCTGGAGGAGCCGCTGCTGTTACATCGCTCACTGAGCCCCGAGTCCAGACGCCAGCGCGCCATCGAACTGGCTGAACGCGTGCAACTGGGATCGGCGCTCCTCGAGCGGTATCCGGCGCAGCTTTCAGGCGGTCAATTGCAGCGGGTCTGTATTGCGCGTGCGCTCGCCACGGAGCCCGACCTGCTGGTGCTGGACGAGCCGACGTCCTCGCTCGACGTATCGGTGCGCGCCGACATCCTGGGGCTCCTGGATCGGCTTCGCCGCGAAACAGGCGTCGCCATGCTGTTCATCTCGCACGACATCGAATCGGTCCAGGCGGTCTGCGATCGGGTGGTCGTTCTTTACCTGGGCTGTGAGCTGGAATCGGGCCCGATTCGGCAAGTACTCGAGCAGCCAGCGCACCCCTATACTCAGGCGCTCCTGTCCGCGCGCCTGCCGCTCGACCCGTCTGTCCAACAGACCCGTATCAAGCTTGAGGGCGAGATTCCGAGCCCGCTGGCCGCGCCGCCGGGCTGTCCGTTCGCGACGCGGTGCCCCATCGCAATCGACGAGTGCTCGGTCCGCCTGCCGGCGTTACGTGCTCGTCCGGACACCGCCTTCGAAGGCGCGCACTGGCGAACACGTTGTATCCGCGTCGACCCGGCCTGACCCATCCAACCCCCATCCGAGAGGACGTATCTTGAGCACTTCGACCCCGACCCTGTTTCCGCGCCTGCTGAGCCCGGGACGACTGGGCCGCCATGAGACCAAGAACCGGGTCTGGATGACCAGCCACGCAACCTTGCTGGTCAAGGACCATTTGTTCACCGATGCGCACGTCGATTACTACGTTGAGCGTGCCAAAGGTGGCGCTGCGGTGATCACCATGGAGGCGATGGCGGTTCACGAAACGACCCAGCCCTACCCGGGCAAGGCCTTCGCATTCGACCCGAGGATGGTGCCGCAATTTCGGAAGATCGCCGCGGCCGTCCACAATCACGGGACAAAAATCCTTGCCCAACCCTGGCACCGTGGCCGCCAGACCCACAGTGTCACAAGCAAGGTGCCTGTCTGGGCCCCCTCGGCGATCCCCTGCTCGGTCTATCGCGAGATGCCCAAGGTGATGACGCTTGAAGATATCGACGAGATCGTCGAAGGCTACCGGCTGACGGCACGCCATGCGATCGAAGGCGATCTGGATGGCGTCGAAATCGCTGCCACCTCGCATGGCTATCTGCTCAACCAGTTTCTGTCGCCGGCAACCAATCATCGCAGCGACGAATACGGCGGTTCGCTTGAAAATCGCATGCGGATCGTCATGCGGATTGTTGATGCGACGCGCGCCGAGACCGGCCCGGACGCAATCGTCGGAATCCGGATCAATAGCGACGACGGCATGGCCGGGGGCCTGGGACCGGCTGAGTGGTCGGAGATCGCCCGCCGGCTCGAGGCAACCGGCAAGCTCGACTACATTTCCTGCACCCACGGCACCTATCTGAACCGCATGCTGATCTATGCCACCTCGCCCGAGGAGCATGGCTACCAGATGAAGGCAACGCGTCAGGTCAAGCAGGCGATCGGTTTGCCGGTGGTGGGCGTCGGGCGGATCACCACACCCGACGAAGCCGAGGGCTTTCTGCGTGCGGGCGATTGCGACTTCATCGGGATGACCCGGCAACTGATTGCGGACCCGTTCTGGGTTCGAAAAGCCGCCCAGGGCGAATCGGAAAAGATCCGTCCCTGCGTGGGTGCCAACTGGTGCATGGAATCGATCTTTTCACATGCGCCCATTGCCTGCATTCACAATCCGACCGTGGGACGGGAACGGACGCTTTCCGAGGAAAAGCTCGACCCGACCGATCACCCGCTCAGTATCGCCGTCGTCGGTGGCGGGCCGGCTGGCATGCGAACCGCACTGACCGCATCGCGGCGGGGTCATCGCGTCACGCTGATCGAGAAGGACGCCGAACTGGGTGGACAGGTCCGCTGGATCGCGCGCGCCCAGAGTGGTCGAGAACTGGCCGATACCGCGCGCTGGCTCGCCGCCCAGCTCCGCGAGTCGGATGTGCAGATTTATTTGCAAAGTGAAGCGACGGTCGAGCTTCTCGCCGAGGGCGGCTACGATGCGATCGTGGTTGCCACCGGGGCGAGCGGCATGCGAGAGGGCTGGTCAGTCCTGCATCCTGCAAAATGGGATGGCCCTGCGATGCCCGGTACGGAACAGGATTGGGTCTACTCGTATACCGAGGCGATCGGCGACCCAGAGCCCCTGAAGGCCGGTCAGGGACGGCCGGCGGTGATCTTTGACGGCATTGGTGCGCGACAGGCGGTCCACACCGCGGAATACCTGGCGCGTAACGGCTGGCAGGTTGAGGTCGTCACCCAGCTGGGGCAAGGGGTCCCGAATCTCGCAGCGAGCCGCGACTGGGGCAAGGCCTATGGCATGCTCCGCCGATTGGGGGTTCGCTTCACCACCGACCACGAGATTCAGTCGATCGGCGATCATTCGATCACCCTGGTCGACGTCTATACCCGCGAAACCCAGGTCCGAAGCGATCTGGGCGCTCTGGTCTATGTGAATGGTGCGCGGGCCAACGACGGTCTCTATCACGCGCTGCGCGAACGTCTGCGGGACACGCCCGTGCACCTGATCGGCGATGCGGTTTCACCGCGGCGGATCAATGATGCGATCTACGAGGGCGAGTTGATCGCGCGGCGTCTGTAAACGCCCTCAATCGCGTGCGGAGCCAAAGCCATCGATTCGGGCTGATCTTCAGCGAATCGATGGCCCATCCAGAAACCGCTGATACATCGCGATCGTTTCGGCGATCGCTTGCTGGCCCTGCTCTGGGTACCAGACCGTGGCGGGTGTCGCTGCAATGACCGCATCGTCGCGCAGCAAAGGGCGCGCCGTCACGAGCGCATCGGCCAGCATGTCGGCCGGGCCGGCACACAGCATCACCGGTACCCTCAAGTGGGGCAGTCGCTCGCGCGTGTCGTACTCGAACGCCGCACGATAGCTTCGGTGATAGGTCCGACCGCTGGTCAGCAGACCGATGACCCAGTCATGCAGGAAGTCGGCCTCCGGGACCGGCAAAGGACGCGCTGCGGCACGTTCCATCCGATACCAGGGCCAGAACAGGAACATATCGCGGCGCAGGTTCCAGGCTTTCTGGAGATAAAGCCCCCAACCGTCTGGCTCGAGGGGCGGGAAGTAATTCGCGAGCAGGTCTGCGGCAAAAGCAGGCGAGAGCAACGGAGGCGCTTCGAGCACGACGCGCCCCACCCGGCCAGGGGCCTGGATCGCGGCCTCGAGGGCGACCAATGCACCCGTATGCGTTCCCCACAGATCGAATTCCTGCAGATTCAGCGCGTCTGCCAGCTCGATGACATCCTGTCCCAGTCGGGCAATGTCGACCGGGTGATCGGGACGGGTCGAGTCGCCATTGCCAATGAAATCCGGCGCAATCACTGATCGGCTGGACCCCAGCCCCTCAAGAAGATGACCGAGGGGTGCCGACCCCGCAGGAGCGGAATGCAGCGCGATCAATGCGCGTCCGGTCATCCCGCACCGCCTCAGGTGAGCACGGCCTCTGGGAAGATCAACGTAATCGCGCCAGATGCCCGCCTGGGGGCGGGCCGACGGCAGCGTCGGACCATCATCGCCGACGGGATCGCCCAGCGCGTTCGCCAGCTGATCGAGGGTCGGTGAGGGGTGACGGACCAAAGCCCCAACGGCCTCGAGGCAGACGGCCCAGAGCGCTGCATACTGGGCGGGCCTGAAACCCGCCGTGACCATCATCGCATCAAGCGCCTCGGCATCTGGAAGGGGCGCGCCCGCACGCGCCGCGCATCGGCTTCCCTCCGGATCCAGCACATGACAGTCGCGCAGGTGTGCAAACAGGGCTGTCAAGTGTGCCCCATCGTCGCGCGCACTCAGATCGGGCGGCTGCAGTCCCTGTTTCGCCCACGCGCAGGCGGCATCGAGCCCGGGGAATACACGTTGCCCAACATTGGGCAGGCGCAACGCCAGGGGCGCGGCAAGGTCGAAGGCCACGACCGGGGCCCCGGCAAGCCCCGCCCCATCGATCGCCTCGGCGAGCATCTGCGCAATCGAATCGAGTGTGCAGATCGCAGGTGAACTCGACGCGCCGATCCCGGGCAACTCGATGGCGCAGAGTGTTCGTCCAGGCAGGAGGGCGGTGAGGGATTCGCAGGCCACCTGTGCCGCCCGAATCAAGCCAGGCAGGACAATCACCGGCGCGCCATGACCCGCGCACCACAGGCGTAACTGACCCGCCGAGACGGTCACAAACGATGGGCGCGCGCCGCTCACCGGGCCAGCCCCAGGGAGCCCGGATTCATCAGGCCTTGCGGATCCACCGCGCGCTTGAGCGACTCGAGCAACGCGCGGGTCTCGGGTCGAAGAATCTCCAGAAACGGGTAGTCCCGTGCGACCTGCCAGCTCACGCCGCCGAGACGGGCGTACAGCTCCTGGGTCCCTCGACGCAGGCGAGCCACGGCATCGCGCGCCTGAGCATTGGCGGGACGATTGAGCCAGGGCTTGACGACGTCTTCGCCGACACTGGCCACATGAAGCGGCGTGATCTCATCCATCCAGTAGAAAGCAGGCTCCAGGAAAAACTCGTGGCCGGTGGTCATCGTCATCACCGAATACACGATGCCCTGTTCGGCCATGAGCGGCTTCTGGGACTCGAAGAACGCTTCGTTGGCCTGGAGGACCTTCTGTGCGTCGCCCAATGGAAAGACCGCGTGAATGGGTACCCAGCGCTCGCCGTCGCGGCCCAGCATCCCGCGAACCGGACCAAAGGGTCGGCTACGCATCACGCGGGGCACCGAATCAGGGAGCTCAAGCCCGCCAGCCTCCCGTGCAATCTCGCGCACGTGTGCCATGGCTGCGGCCAGCCCGGAATCGTTGTCTCGCTCAACGACCAGATGCAAGGTGAATGCATGCTCCTTGAGAAAGTGAGTGCCTCCGACCGCGACACCGATTGCATCCTTCAGCCCGCCCAGCGTGCTCTTTCCGCTGCCTGCCACCTTGCCAAGAATGCTGAGGCCTTCGCTGATCCGGTTGACACTGGCCGAATGCTCGGCCTTGCTGCGGTCGATCCCGAATCCTTCGGCCACCAGGCGGGCGCGTGCCATGCCCGCCTGGGCGGTCACCATGGCCTGAATGGATGGGAAGCCAAAGGACAGGAATCCGACCGCCCCCGGGGCCGGAATCAACTTGATCGTCGCGCTCGCCTTGACCCCCATGGCTCCGTTGTCGCCCAGGAACAGACCGGTCAGATCGGGCCCGCCCTCGCGGGTAAACGGTTTGGTGCCCACGCGTCCACCCGAACCCGTCGTCGTGATGCTGCCATCGGCCAGTACGACCGTGACGCCCAGTACGCTTTCAGCCACCGTCCCATTCATGGACGAGCCGAAGAACGCGCTGTTCTGCGACAGGGCGCCACCGACCGTTGCATTGATACCCGACAGGGGGCCCCAGTAGGGCGTCCGCAAGCCTGTACCCTCAAGCGCCTGCGACACGGCCGCCCAGGTGCAGCCCGCCTCGGCGGTGACGTAGAGATCGTCGGTGTTGACCTCGAGCACCCGGTTCATGCGCCGACAGTCCACAACGATTGACCCGCCATGCAGCGGCAGGTAGCCCTTGGTATAGGACATGCCACCGCCGCGCGGCACCACTGCAACGCCCGCCGAGGTGGCGATGCGGACCGCCGCTGCAAGC
>JBDLRB010000188.1:0-10747 GCA_039800205.1 Pseudomonadota bacterium
AGGCCAAGCACTTTTTCGGCGATGTAACAGAGAATCAGTTGAGGGCTGACGGGCGCGAGTCGCGGGATCCAGGCTTCCCTCAGGTAACGTTCGACATGGTACTGCCGGGCGTAGCCCATGCCGCCGTGCGTAAGGACCGCTTGTTCGCAGGTGCGGTAACAGGCCTCTGCCGCGAGAAACTTTGCGCTGTTGGCTTCCGCCGCGCAGGGCAGGCCCTGATCGTAGAGCCAGGCCGCCTTTTCCACCATCAGATGGGCCGCTTCGAGTTCCATCGAACAACGCGCCAGGGGGTGCTGGATCGCCTGGTTCTGACCGATCGGGCGGTCAAAGACTTCGCGCTCCCTGGCGTAGTGCGTGGCCCGTCTGAGCGCAGCCCGCCCCAGCCCGACGGCTTCGGCCGCAATCAGAATACGCTCAGGATTCAGTCCGTGAAGGATATAGCTGAAGCCCTGGCCCTCTTCACCGATCCGATCTTCGACCGGAATCCGCAGCCCGTCGATGAACAACTGGTTCGAGTCGACGCATTTGCGCCCGAGCTTGTCGATCTCGTGAACCTCGATCGCTTGTCGGTCGAAGTCAGTGTAAAAGAGGCTCAGGCCCTGCGTTCCCGTGCAGTGCTCGATCGGTGTGGTGCGCGCGAGCAGCAGGATCTTGTTCGCGACCTGGGCGGTACTGATCCAGAGCTTCTGCCCCTGCACGACATAGTGGGCGCCGTCCCGGACCGCCCGGGTCTTCAAGCCCAGCGTGTTGAGCCCGCTGTCCGGTTCGGTCACCGCGAAGCAGGCGCGGTCCTGACCGGCGATCAGGGGCGGCAACCACCGTTGCTTCTGCTCATGTGACCCGAATACGACGACCGGGTGCAGGCCGAAGATGTTCATGTGGACCGCGGATGCCCCGGAAAAACCCGCTCCAGTCGCAGCGATCGTGTGCATCATCCAGGCCGCCTCACTGATTCCCAGTCCCGCCCCGCCATAGTCCGGCGGCATGGCGATTCCAAGCCATCCAGACCGAGCGAGCGCCTGATGAAAGTCGTCGGGGAAGCCGCCGTCGCGGTCCTTGCGCAGCCAGTAGTCGGCGTCGAACGGGGCACAGATCCGCTCGACCGCGTCGCGGATCTGCAGGTGTTCGTCGGCGGGCTTGAAATCCATGGCCTGGTTCGGGCGGTTGGGGACCGGCAAAGCCGTGATAATAGAGGGGCGAGCCCGCCATGGCGATCTTTTCGGCCGCTCCTGCCCCTCGGGGCTGACAGGTTTTGTAATAAATGCGGAATCTGGGCCCACGGATAATCGAATGTTGTTGTCTAATCAGGTGAGCGCATTGCCAAATTCCGTTTTCGATCGCGTCCCCCTGCGCTGGGCGTGTGTATGGGTCGCTGTCGTGCTGGGGGGGGCCTCGATCGACGGGAGGGCTCAGAACCCGGCGCCTGGGGATCGACTCAGCGCCTCAGTGCCAGCGTCGGGCGTAACGCAAGCCATCCAGGACCTGAAGCTCAGCGTCACCGCAGCGGGTCGCGTTGAGGGTTTGATGGTTCGTGAGGGTGACCGGGTCCGGAAGGGCGATCTTCTGCTGCACATGGACCGAACGCTCGAGGCGCTCGAGGTCAGACGTCGCGAGGTCATGCTCGATGACAATGCCCGGCTGGAAGATCTGAAGCGGCGGGAGCAGACGCTGGTTGAACAGGTCAAGTCCGCTCGGTTTCTGTTCGTGAATGGCGGCGTATCTCGCAAGCAGGTCGAGGATGAGGAGCTGTCGCTCGGGGCCGTGATGGCAGAGCGAAAGTCGATCGAATTTGCCAAACGTCGCGAACGGGTGGAGCTCGAACTGGCCCGCGAGGCCTATGAACGCAGGCACCTGCGCTCGCCGATCGATGGTGTGGTCACGCGCGTGCTCGCGCGGGTGGGCGAGAGTGTGGCGCCCCACGAGCCGGTCATGGTGGTGGTCAATGTCGGAACCGTCCGTTTCACCGGGACCTTGCCCGTGACGGACAGTCTTCGTCTGCGCCCGGGCAATACGGTCAGACTGTGGTTGGGGCTTGAGACGGACTCGATCACTCGGGAGGCGCGCGTGGTCTTCGTGTCGCCGGTGGCCGACCCCGCCAGCGGCCTGGTCGAGGTCATTGCCGAGTTCGACAATCCGGATGGCTCGATTCGCCCGGGTATTGCCGGTCGGATCGTTGGGATTACCCGATCACCCAGCGATCGCTGAACGTCCGAACGAACCGGATTGAGATGGATCCCGACCGCGCACTCCAACCCCGGGTGGGCGTTGCGCCCGGCTACGTTCCCCCCGCTCTGCCGCTCCCACAAAAGCTCCCCGAGGGCGCCGACATCCTTGCGCATTGGGTCCGTGGCCGGTATCGACGGTCGCCCCATCACCGCAGGCATCTGGCGCGCCTGGCTCAGCGGACGGCCCATGCCTGTGCGCCGCTCGAAGCCCTGGGTCAAACTGAACTGGTTGAGCGGATCGTCCGTGCGCGAGAGTCGATGAGGCGAGAGCCGGTCGAGGCAAACGGGCAGTTGCCCCAGGTGCTTGCGCTGGTGGGCGAGGTTGCCCGGCGAACCCTGGGGATGCGGCCCTACCCCGTGCAGTTCATGGGTGCCTTGGGCTTGCACGCGGGCTGGCTTGTCGAGATGGCGACCGGAGAAGGCAAAACCCTCACGATTGCACTGGCAGGTGTCCTCGCGGCCTGGACCGGCCGCCCGTGTCATCTGGTGACCTCCAACGATTACCTCGCCGGCCGCGACGCCGAGCACATGAAGCCGCTCTACAACGGCTGCGGGGTTTCGGTGGCTTCGATCGAGTCAGCGGACGAGCCTGAAGAGCGCCTGCAGAGCTATGGGGCGGATGTCGTCTATCTCACCGCGAAGGAGCTGCTGGCCGACCACTTGCGAGACCAGCTCGCCGAGCAGTCGGGCCAGGATGCCCAGCGGATCGCATTGCGCCGTTGGTTGGGACAGGTGCCAGCCCGTACGACCGCCCCACTGTTGCACCTGAAAGGTCTGCACACCGTCCTGGTCGACGAAGCGGACAGCGTACTGATCGACGAAGCGGTCACGCCTCTGATCCTGTCTGCGCCCCGCAGTCATCTGGGACTGGCCGATGCGGTGCGGCAGGTCTCTGCGATCGCTGACCAACTGGTTGAGGGGCGTGACTACCTCACGCTCGGTCGTCAGAAAAATATTCGCCTGAATGATGCGGCCCAATCGCTGCTCGCGCAGCGGGCCGCCGAGCTCCCCCCGCTCTGGCGGCCCGCTCCGAGACGGGAAGAGCTGCTGCGGCAGGCGCTCACGGTCCGACATTTCATCCTCCCCGGACATCAGTATGTGGTCGACGAAGGCAAGGTCGTCCTGCTGGACGAGTTCACCGGGCGCATGACGCCCGGTCGGTCGCTGACGGCCGGGCTTCATCAGGCGATTGAAGCCTTCGAGGATCTTGAAATCTCGGATCCGAACGAGTCCCTGGCGCAAATGAGTTTCCAGTCCTTTTTCCGGCGTCTGCCCCGGCTGGCCGGCACGACCGGCACGGGCCGCGAGGCGGCCTCCGAGTTATGGCGGATCTACCGGCTGGGAGTGATGCCGATCCCCACCCATCGACCCCGTCTGACCCGGGTCGAGCGCCCGCGCCTTTTTCGGAGCGCCTCGCGCAAGTGGCGGGCGGTCCTGGCGCAGATCGCTGCGCGTCATGCGGCCGGGCAACCCGTTCTGGTGGGGGTCCGTAGCGTTGAATCCAGCGAGACGCTCGCGGGACTTCTTGCGCACGAGGGCCTGGTCTTCGACCTGCTGAATGCGGTCCGGCATGCGGAAGAGGCCCAGATCATTTCGCGAGCGGGTGAATCCGGCCGTATCACGATCGCGACCAATATGGCGGGTCGAGGGACCGATATTCGGCTCGGAGAAGGCGTACCGGAACGCGGTGGTCTCCATGTGATCATCGCAGAATGCAACGAGTCCGGCCGGATTGATCGGCAGTTGGCGGGGCGCTGTGGCCGGCAAGGCGATCCCGGTTCAGTGTCGATCTTTCTCAGTCTGGAGGATGGCCTTGTGAAACGCTTTCTGAGTGCCCCGATCCGTCTGATGCTTGATCTCTGGGCACGGATTCGGCTGCCGGGCGGTCGCTCGCTGGTTCGGCTCATGGTCCGTGTGGCACAGCGCCGTGCCGAGGCGGATGCCTTTTCGCGCCGCAAGGGCGTCCTGAAAAGCGACGACTGGCTGGACAGCGCACTGCCGTTCGAGCGAACCCCCAACCGCTGATTGCTCGAGCCGCGCGCGGTCCCGAACCGATGACCGTGCTCGCCGTTCAGCGTTGCGCTGGGGGGCCCGGTGGCGTTCGATCGCTGGTCGCCACCAGGATCAGGGTGCCCGAGGGTTTCCGATAGCCGTACGGAAAGGGGGGCGTTTCAGACAGATGAAAGAACTCGAGCGCCGAACGCAGGCGTGCCATGGACTCGGAATCACGCCAGAATTCGAAGGGTTCGGTGAAACGGCCATGAATTTCCAGTCGACCGAACTGCGTGAGCCAATCGATATCCAGGCCCGTTTCATCCTGCACCAGGGTGGACGCCCGGTGGGCAATGATCCGGGCAAGATTCGAGAAGTTTCGGGATTGGAGCAAGTGCGATCCTGATTTGATCATGACCGCCTCCCGCGCCCGATCCTCGATCATTCGTCGGCCCCCCGAGTGGCGCCGAATCCCTGCGTTCGACAGGTCAATACTGAGGTAATCGATCAGCCGGGGTTGCCCCTGTCCGTCGAGCCCTTCGATCCGGACACCCCGAACCGTTCCGGAGAGCGCCTTCGGATCGGTCCCGTCATCGTGCATTGGGGGCGGCGCGGGTGGAAACAGACCGCTGTCGTCGGCCAGGATCCGACGGGCCGGATCGTCGCGGACCGATCCGTTCGGGTCCACCTCGATCGCCCCGATCGCGGTCGGCCGAATGCCAGCCGTGTCCAGGCTCAGGAGCAGCAAGGCAAGGAGCCGGGGGGCCGCGGCGCGCTCCTTGCCGTCCAGATCCAGCGTCCTGAAAAAGCCGGTCTGCGTGAAGAAACGGTGGATGTCGCACTCGGCCGCCACAGTCTCCTCGTCGGCTGGTGCGAGTTGTTCGAGCGACGCCTTCTGGAGTGACAGCATCGTGAGGTGCCGCACCGCCGGAAAGAGCGCCAGGGCCGTGACCGCATCGGGTCCGGAAAAGGGGTAGAGGAGCGTATCGCCGCGCAGCCCCGCCAATTCCCGTCCCGCCCAGTCTTGCATCGGACCGAGGATCCGCCTGCGGTAGTTGCGGTTGTCGGCTGCCAGACCGTCGCACAGGGCCGGGTCAGCGATCGAACGCGGCGTTTGCTGAGCTTCGGTGGCGCCTGGCTGCGCGACGGCGGGCACGGCCGGGCCCTGCGCCCGGGCAGGCTCGGCACGTCCCGTCAGGCATCCGATCACCACGATCACCGATGCGATCGACCGCATGGTGCGGGTGCGTTCAAACCACCCCCGGTGGTCGGTCATCACAGGTACTCCGTTGAATCAGGCCCGCAATGCTAACGGTCACCGGAGCCCGTGAAAAGTCGGCGCCGGAAACGCAGCACATCCGCAACAGAGCCGCCGTGGGCAATTCGCACGGATTCGCGTATCGTCCGCGGATGCCCGATGTCTCGTCCTTCCAGCCCGCTCATCGAACGATCTTCGACACCCCCGTGCTGAGCCCCATGTTGCGTGGGTTCGCCCGCCTGCTTTTCCGGCTGCTCGGATGGCGCGTGGACCGTCCGTTTCCCCATGACCTCAGGCAGGCCGTGGTCATCGGAGCCCCCCATACCAGCAACTGGGACCTGCCCTACGCCTTGCTGGCCGCCTTCGCGCTGGGGCGGAGCGTGCACTGGTTGGGAAAGATCCAGATTTTTCGGTTTCCGTTTGGGGGCGTGATGCGCTGGTTGGGTGGAATCCCAGTGGATCGAAGTCGCTCGAACAACCTCGTCGAGGCCGCGGTTCGGTGCTTCGAGGATCGCTCCCGCCCGCTCTTGCTGATCGTCCCGCCCGAGGGGACGCGTCGCTCGGTTGAGCGCTGGAAGACGGGCTTTTACTACATCGCCCTGGGGGCGCAGGTTCCCGTTGTGATGGCCTATCTGGACCATGGCCAGCGCGTGCTGGGCGCGGGCCGCCTGTTTGCTCCCACGGGTGATATCGATTCGGACATGGTGGCGATTCGAAGCTACTACGAGCCGTTCAGGGGTTGGGCACATCGCCGCGAACGCCCTTGACCCGGTATCAGGGCGGAAAGCGTTCCAGGGATAGAAGAAAAGCTTCGGTGACCAGCAGCGGGGCTCCGTCTTGACTGAACCGGCATGCGCGCGCGGGATAGGGGGTGTTGGACGGCTCGAAGCCCTTCGCCAACTGCGCCAAGGGGTGGGCGTCGGCCAAGTGTGCGAACGTCAACGAACCTCGGCTGACCGGCGCGTCCGGGGCGAAAAGCGACAGGCCCAGCGATCGGCCCCCCCGATCGAGCACAGCGGCCCAGGTCGGACACGCCGGGCGGCAGACGCTCCGAGCGACCACGACCACAGTGTCATTGAGGCTGAGTGCGACGTGTCGCGCCAGGATGACTGCGTTGGACGCGACGCCCAGGGCCGCCGCCTCATGGGGGTCGGCCCGGTCAACGCCCAGTTTGAGCGGTCTGACCGCAAACCGCGCGCCTGTAGCCATCAAGCGGTCGGTCAAGGAGCCCGGTTCGAGCAGGAAGGCCCGCAGCGCGGCGGGCACCCGGGGCGCATGCGCGCTCCACGGGCTGATCAAGGGAGCGCCGCCCGATGAGTCGGGTTCGGGGGCGGCGGCTGGACCGTCCAGGGGGGCGGACGCAGGCGCAAAGCTCATGTGTTCGGAAAATGTTCGGCGAGATGAGCGTGCCAGGTCGACCAGTCCCTGCCGGGGTGGATCGCACCGCATGCTGGACAGGTGCGCGCGGCGGCATCGGTATCGTAAAAGCTCGCAAAGGCCTTGGGCAGGTCTTCGTCTATTTTTCTGACGCTGAGCTCGCGGCGGCCGACCCGTGTGCCGCAATCGGCGCAGTACCACTCGAAGGCATCGAGATCGCTTGGGGCCCGTCTGCGTTCGATCACCAGCGCAAGGCTCTCGGCTTCAGGGCGCTGGGGCGAATGCCTGACATGGGCCGGCAGCAAAAAGATCTCGCCCTCTCGGAGGGTGACCCGTTCAAACTTTCCCCGGTCGGCGATCAGCAGTGAGGCGGTGCCCCGCAATTGCTGGAAGTACTCCTCGTACGGGTCCACATGAAAATCGGTTCGCTGATTGGGACCCCCGACCACGAAGCAGACCAGGTCGGCATTCGCCCAGATCTGCTTGTTGTTGACGGGCGGTCGAAGCGCGTCCGCGTGCTCCTGGATCCAGGCGTTCAAATTGAGCGGCGCGCTGTATTGAAGTGCCTTCGGGGGAGAGAGGTCGTGCGTCATGAGCCTGTCCTCGGGTCAGTTGAGCCGCAAGCCTGACTCGGCAAAGGCCTGACGCGTCAAGGCCCGCTCGGCATCGGTCAACTGCAGTAACGGCCGGCGGACGGGCCCGCCGTGCTGGCCCAGCAGCTCCTGCCAGAACTTGGCGTGGGCCTGAGGCTTGCCCTGCGGTTTTGAGCGCTTGAACGCCTCGCGGATCGGTTGCATGCTGTCGCGGACCTCGCGCGCCCGATCGAATTGACCCGCAAAGGCGAGGCCCGTGTACTCGTTCATTCGCTGATCGGCCGCGGTTTGCAGCAGAAAGGGTGGGACCGAGCACAGATAAAGCTGCCAGCCGAGCTCAATGATGTGCTCGAGCCAGTCCTCTTCAGAGGGGCAGCTGACCTGTATGCGATCGCCGGCCAGTTCGGTCAGGCGACGCAAGGCGGCACGGTCGTTGTTGTACTTGATGGCAACGATGTTGGGCAGGTCGGCGACCCGTGCACAGAGCTCGGGGCTCATCACGTAGCCGCAGTCGGGGTGGTTCCACATTGCGATGCCGATGTCGAGTTGTTCGGACAGGTATTCGTAATAGCCAAAGATGGTGTCCTCGGTGTCGGCGCCGAAGTGAAGGACCGGGCTGTGAACAATGATATAGTCGGCGCCGATCGATTGGGAGTATCGGGCCAGATCGAGGACCACGTCGAGATTGGTGTCCGAGCAGGAGGTGATGATTCCACAGCGACCGACGCCGCTGCGTTCGCCCGCTGCACGCGCCGCTTCGACCGAGATCGCCATCATCCGCTTTCGTTCCTCGATCGACATCGAGAAAAATTCGCCTTGCTTGCCTGCGATGAATAGCCCCCCCAGCTTCAGCTCATTGATCCAGTGTTCGAGATTCGCGCGGTAGGCCCGCTCGTCGAAGCGCAAGGAGTCATCGAAGGGCGTCAGATTGGCGGCCCAAATGCCGCGCATGTGCTGGCGGGCGTGCGCCTTCGCCTGTGATTTCTGGTAGTCCATCATTGGATCTCCGGGCTGCATGATTGAAGCACGCGCCAGATCTGCTCGGCGCGCAACGGAAATTCGAGTTCGACTTCACCCAGATCGGCCAGCGCATCGCGAACCGCGTTCATGATTGCGGCGGGGATCCCGATACAACCCGCCTCACCGACGCCTTTTGCACCCAGCGGGTTGTTGGGGCTGGGCGAGCACATCGATTCGATCAGAATCTCTGGCATGTCGCCGGCGCGGGGCAGGGCGTAGTCCATCAGGGAACCGGTGAGCAGCTGCTGATCCGGGTCGTAATGGATCGCCTCCATCAAGGCTTGTCCCAGGCCCTGCGCCGCGCCCCCGAGCAGCTGCCCCCGGGCGAGCGTCGGATCAATGATGCGCCCCGCATCGTCGGACCAGGCGATCTTCTCGATCGTCAGGACGCCGGTCTCCGGGCAGATGCGCGCACGGGCGATCACACAACCGGCGCTCCAGGATTCGACGGATTCGAATCGGTACTCGGTGGTGAGGGGAAGCGCTTCGCCCGCGTCGCGACGGCGGATCAGGTCCTGACACGCCTTGACAATGGCGCCGCCGCCAATGGCCGTACTGCGGCTGGCGAGGGTTCCAATCCCGTTCGGGCAGACATCGGTGTCGCCCAGCACGACATCGATCGCACCGGGCGAACAGTCGAGCGTCTCTGCGGCGATCTGAGCCCAGGTCGTCTGATGGCCTTGACCCTGAGCGGGGCTGCCGCTTGCAACGGTGTAGCGGCCATCCAGATGCTGGGTGACACGAGCCCACTCCCACCCCTGTCCGCAGGGTTCCACGTAAAACGCCGTACCGATTCCAACGCGTTCGCCCTGTGCCCGGCGTTGCATTTGGGCACGGCGTTCGTGATCGTAGTCGAACAGCCGGCAAGCGAGATCAAGGAGGGCGGGGTAGTCGCCCGAGTCGAGCTGCTCACCCGAGGGCGTCTGCCACGGCATCTGCTCGGGTCGGACGAGGTGGGCCCGCCGGAACTCGATCGGGTCTTGCGACAGCCGGCGTGCCGCCGCTTCGATCAGTGTCTCCATCAGCAGGGCGGCCTCTGGCCGTCCGGCACCTCGGTAGATGTTGACCGGCGCGCGCGGCGTGAGCCGCCCTTGACCTCGCACCTGCGTCTGCGCGATGACATACGGTCCGGGCAGGATGCGAGCTGCATTTCGGAGCGGAACCACGGCTGAAAACGGCAGCCATGCGCCGAGGTCAAAATCGAGTTCGGCATCCAGTCGCTCGATGCGTCCGGACGGGTGAAGCTGCACGCTGCCGCGCAGATCAGCGCCTCGGCCGTGCGCAGCGGACGAGAATTCCTCGCTGCGGCTCGCAGTCCACCCCACGCACGCGCGCAATCGGTACGCCGCCCAGGCAACAAGCAGGTCTTCGGGATACACCGAGGCCTTTGCGCCAAACGCGCCGCCCACATCCAGCGAGAGGACCCGAACCTGTGAGCGGTTCAAGCCAAGGGTCTGAGCAATATCGTCGCGCGCACGGGTGGGTGATTGGGTCCCCAGGTGGACTTCAAGGCGTGCCTCGGACTCGATCCAGTGGGCGATGCAGACCCGGGGCTCGATGGACGCTGAGATGACTCGGGGGCAGTGCAGGTTGACGTGGACCGCATGTTCGGGTCGTTCGGCTGCCGCTGCTGCCGGGGGCGCCCCGCCGTATTCGACGCGAACGATGGGCCGGTCGTCGAACGGTTCGGGTGCGGGCGCGTATTGAATCTCCAACTGCTCCGCAGCCCGGACACAGACCTCATGACTCATTCCAACGATCAGAGCCAGCGCCTGACCCACATGGGTCACGAGGCGTTCGGCGAGTACCGGAAAAGCGGCTTCTCGGTCGAGTGGGAGCAAGGGGTTGATCGGCGGCAGGGTCAGCGCACCGAGATCCTGTGCGGTGAAGATTGCATGGATCCCGGCCACCGCAGCGGCCGTCTCGAGCGCCCTGATCTGGAAATGCGCGTGTGCCCGGTCGCTGCGTACAAAGAGTCCGTGGCGCATGCCCGGAACCCGCAGGTCGCCCGCGAACCGGCCTGTACCACGGACCAGCGCCCAATCCTCTCTGCGATGGGTCCGTTCGGGCGGGGGCGGCCGGCGCGCGGCACGCTCGGAGGGCACCATATCGGAAGCCTGTCTTGATTCGTTCGATTCCGGGATTCTAGGGGAACACTGACCTGGGGCAAGCGGCCCGTCTCAAACCAGGCGAGCATGCACAGCGCCTCCCTCGGGTCCGCTGGACAATCTGATCGAAAGGTTTGCGGGAGCGCGCTGATGTGCGGTGTCGATCGGGTTTCG
>JBDLRB010000189.1:0-78822 GCA_039800205.1 Pseudomonadota bacterium
ACGGCCGAGCGGCTCAAATTGCTTTCTCGTCTGATCCGCCGCAAGGATATCGACGGTCTGATCAATGCCTGTGATGCGGGTCGCGAGGGTGAACTGATCTTTCGACTGATCGTGCAACACGCCGGGGCCAAACAGCCGGTCCGCCGCCTGTGGCTGCAATCGATGACACCGGCGGCCATTCGCGAGGCCTTCTCTCAGTTGCGCGATGACACCGAGATGCGCCCGCTCGCCGATGCGGCCCGTTGCCGATCAGAGGCCGACTGGTTGGTCGGCATCAACGGCACACGCGCCATGACCGCATTCAATTCGCGCGATGGTGGCTTTTATCTGACGACCGTCGGTCGGGTGCAGACGCCGACCCTGACGATCGTTGTCGAACGCGAAGAGCGCATCCGCGCGTTCGTGCCGCGCGGATATTTCGAAGTGCGCGCTCGCTTTGCTGCACAGGCCGGCGAATACGAGGGGCGCTGGTTCGACCCCCGCTTTCGCAAAAACGAATCCGATCCCGAAGCCCGCGCCGAGCGCTTGTGGGACCGCCCCAACGCTCAGGCGATCGTGGCGTCCTGCGCGGGTGGGCACGGTCTCGTCACCGACGAATCCCAGCCCCGATCCCAGCTTGCGCCGGCGCTCTTCGACCTGACCTCGCTGCAACGCGAAGGCAATTCAAGATTCGGTTTTTCGGCCAAGACGACGCTGTCCATTGCACAGGCACTCTACGAACGCCACAAGGTCCTCACCTATCCTCGAACCGATTCACGCGCCCTGCCCGAAGACTACCTGCACACCGCACGCGACACGGTCGAGATGCTGACCGGAGCGCCGGCGTATGAGAGCTTTGCGTCGCGCATCCTTCAATCCGGCTGGATCAAGCCGAACCGCCGCATCTTCGACAACTCGAAAGTCAGTGATCACTTCGCCATCATTCCGACGATGCAGGCGCCCCGTTCTCTGTCGGAGACCGAGCAAAAGATCTACGACCTGGTGGTCAAGCGTTTCCTCGCCGTCTTCTATCCCGCAGCCGAGTCCCTGGTCACGACCCGAATCACGCGCGTGGGCGAACACCACTTCAAGACCGAGGGCAAAATCCTGGTGAATCCGGGCTGGCAGGCGCTGTACGGGCGCGAATCCACCGACGACACGCTGGTCCCGGTCGCCGCCAACGAGCGGGTCGCTGTCGGCGAACTTGCGCTCAACGAACTCACCACACGCCCGCCCGCCCGTTACAACGAAGCCACCCTGCTGTCGGCCATGGAAGGCGCAGGCAAACTCGTCGACGACGACGAGCTGCGCGCGGCCATGGGCGAAAAAGGTCTGGGTACGCCCGCCACACGCGCGGCCGTCATCGAAGGCCTGATCGCCGAAAACTACCTGTTGCGCGAAGGCCGGGAACTGGTCCCGACCACCAAGGCGTTCCAGCTTCTGACGCTATTGCGCGGGTTGGGCGTTTCCGAGCTCACGGCCCCCGAGTTGACCGGTGAGTGGGAATACAAACTCGCCCAAATGGAGCGCGGGCGCTTGGGACGTGACGAATTCATGCGCGAAATCGCCGAAATGACGCGTCAGATCGTCGATCGAGCCAAAAACTATCAGGCTGGGACCGTGCCGGGCAACTACGCCACGCTCGCCTCGCCCTGTCCAAAATGCGGCGCACAGGTCCAGGAAAACTACCGTCGCTTTGCCTGTACGCACTGCGACTTTTCCATCAGCAAGATCCCAGGTTCGAGGCAACTCGAGATCGAAGAGGCAGAAAGCCTCCTGACGTCCGGTTCGGTCGGGCCGCTTCAGGGCTTTCGCAGCAAGCAGGGCCGACCCTTTGCCGCCATTCTGAAACTGACCGGCGAACACAAACTCGAATTCGATTTCGGTCAGTCCGCGCAGGACACCCTGGACTCGACCGAAGTCGATTTCAGCGCCCAGACCCCGCTGGGCGCGTGTCCCAAGTGTGGGGGGCGGGTGTTTGAACACGGCATGAGCTATGTCTGCGAGCACACCGTCGGCGCCCAGCGCAGCTGTGACTTTCGATCGGGCAAGATCATCCTTCAGCAGGAAGTCGCTCCAGCCCAGATGCGCAAGCTCCTCGAGGCGGGGCGCACCGATTTGCTGGATGGTTTCGTTTCCTCCCGCACCCGCCGAAAGTTCAAGGCGTTCCTGGTTCGCGAACCGGGCGGCAAGATCGGTTTCGAGTTTGCACCGCGACCGCCGGGACCGAGCAAAGCCGGCGCAGCTCGATCGGCAACCCCCGCCGAAGGCTCGGGGTCGGCGAATACCGACTCCACCCCGGGCACCGAACAAACCCGCACCCGGAAGACCGGCACCGCGCGCAAGGCCAGCCCCCGAAAACGGGAGCGTGCCTGAGCGGCACGCACGCTCCCCGTTGCATCACCGATCCCATCCTCATTCCGAGAACCGATCATGACGCTTCCCATCGAATTCGCGGATGTCCAGGCGGCCGCCGAGCGGATCCGCGATCACGCGGTTCGCACCCCGGTGTTGCGCAGCGACGAAGCCGATCGTCGCACGGGCGGACAACTGTTCTTCAAGTGCGAAAACCTGCAACGCACGGGCGCATTCAAATTCCGGGGCGCCTTCAGCGCACTCAGCCGGCTGGATTCGAAGGCCCGCTCGAAAGGCGTCATTGCCTTCTCTTCGGGGAATCACGCTCAGGCAATTGCGCTGGCGGCCCGATTGCTCGAAATGCCGGCACTGATTGTCATGCCCAAGGATGCGCCCCCCCTCAAGATCGCAGCAACCCGTTCGCATGGCGCAGAAATCGTCCTCTACGACCGCTATACCGAGGATCGGGAGGCGATCGGCCGAGCGCTTTCCAGCGAGCGCGGCATGACTCTGGTTCCACCCTACGACCATGTCGACGTCATGGCCGGGCAGGGAACCGCGGCGCTCGAACTCTTCGAATCCGTCGGCGCCCTCGATCAGCTGGTCGTGTGTGTGGGTGGTGGCGGCCTGATCTCGGGCTGCGCAACGGCGGCACGCGCCCTCGCTCCGGATTGCACGGTCATTGGCGTCGAGCCCGAGGCCGGCGATGATGTGCGGCAATCGCTCAAACGCGGCGAGCGCGTTCGGATCGAAGTCCCTCAGACCATCGCGGACGGCGCACAAACACAGTCGCCGGGCGTGCTCACCTTCGAAGTGATCCGCAACACGGTCCACGACGTGGTGACGGTCAGCGATCAGGCACTGATTCGCACGCTCAACTGGTTATCCACACACCTGAAAATCGTGGTCGAACCCACCGGCTGCCTGGCTGCAGCCGCAGTGCTCGAACAGATCATCGATTGTCGAAACAAGCGCGTCGGCATCGTGTTAAGCGGGGGCAACGTCGACCCGTCCCGCCTGTGCCAGTACCTGAACGTGGGTCTCACCGCCCCGGCCTGAGCGCGGGCCGGGGCGCTCAGCCCATGGGGCTCACGCCGATCCAGCGCGCATGCAGGTGGAAGGCGAAGGCCGCCCAAGCCAATCCGGCAACCACCAACGTCGCAAGATCGGCAAGCACGAGGCCAGGCGCGCCCGCTGCGGGTGGGGTGGTGCGGTCCCGCTGCCGCGCCGCCCGAAAATCGAAGATGGCCCAGAGCAGAACCGATCCGAACAGCAGCAGGTCAGCCAGGCTGCCATTCGAAAAAAGGTGGGCAAGCGCCCACACTTTGACCCCCAGCACCATGGGATGGCGCAATCGTGAACGGATCCGATTCCTTGGGACGTAGGCCGCAACGACCAGAACGAATGCGATCAGGGTCAGAAGCGAGGCGAGATGGCGGCTCGCTGTAGAGGTCGACCACAGAATGACTGGATCGGTTCGTGCAAGCGCATAGCCCTGGACGATCATCACCAGCCCAGCCAGCGCAATGACCGAATAGAGCCCTTTCCAGCCGTTAGGCCCTAACCGTGCAATCGTGCGGGCACGCCAGTCCTCGGCAACAATCCGGACTGAATGCGTGCCCAGAAACAACAAGAGCCCGATGATCAGCAGCAACACGGGGACACCTCATCCGGTTTTAGGGATCCCCGAGTATGCCGCAAAGTGGTTCAACGGTCCGGGTTCAGCGCACGAGCATCGGGCTTGAGGGTTGCTGAAGCTGCGCTGATGGCATCCGACCGGCCATGCTGACCGCGCGTGCGGCCCGCGCCTCGTCGATCAGTTGTTGCAGCGACACCGTATCCAGATAATCCATCGCCTGGGCCCGGAGTTGCTCCCAGACCTGTGCACCGGGTGCTTGTGACTCATCGCGTTCGGCCTGGGACGGCGTCTGATCCAGTTGATCCACGCAATAGACGATATCGCCCACACTGATGTCACACGCTGACCGGGCAAGGACGTAACCCCCGCCGGGACCGCGAAAACCCTCGACCAGTTCATGCCTCCTGAGGAGCCCGAACAGATGCTCCAGATGCGACAGTGAAACCCGAAGCGAAGCGGCAATGTCCGCGAGGCGGGCAGGCGAGCTGGCCCTGTGCATGCCCAGCTCGACCAGTGCCGCCGTTGCAATACGCGCCTTGGTTGAAACTCTCATGACCGCGACTCCGAAAGGATTGTGGAGGCTTGCAGTCTAGGTCGGATGATATGTTCGGTAAATTCGTTTGTTCCGTATAAATATGAAGGTTTTTCCGGATGATTAACTATAAGCATCTGCAGTATTTCTGGCGCGTCGCCAAGACCGGCGGCGTCGCTCGTGCCAGCCTGGAAGCCCATGTCACACCTCAGACCATCAGCGAACAGATCCACGAACTCGAAGACGCGCTGAAGGTGAAGTTGTTTCAACGCACAGGTCGCACCCTGACCTTGACCGAAGCCGGGCAGCAGGCATTCGAATATGCAGAGCGGATCTTCGCTCTCGGAAGTGAAGCCGAAGCGGTTCTGCGGGGCAGTGCCAGCGGCCAATCGGTGCATTTCCGGGTTGGTATTGCGGACGTGGTGGCCAAGCCGATCGCCTACCGGCTGATCGAACCGGCCACCCATATTGGTCGACCGGTCCATTTGACTGCGCGCGAATGGAAACTGGAAGGCTTGCTGGCTGAACTCGCCATTCACCGCCTCGATATGGTGATCGCCGACTCACCCACACCGCCGGGCATCAGCGTGCGGGCCTTCAACCACCGACTCGGTGAAAGCGGCATGGGGTTTTTTGCTGCTGCGTCACTCATCGACCTGGTTCAACAGGACGCCTTTCCAGCCTGCCTGCACCATCGTCCCGTCCTGATGCCCGGACAGGACACGGCGCTTTACGGCCGTCTGGTTCGCTGGTTCGAGCGTTCAGGCGTCAGTCCCGACCTCGTGGCCGAATTCGACGACACCGCGCTGATGACTGCCTTCGGACGGTCCGGGCACGGCATCTTCGCCGCACCGGTTGTGCTTGCGGATGAGCTCATCGCGCAGTACGGCGTGTCCATGATCGGTTCCACGGATGAGGTCAGCCAGGAGTTTTACGCCATCTCCATTCAGCGACGCAACACCCATCCCTGCGTAAGAGCGATCTTCGAGCATGCGTCGGAATCCCTGCCCGAGCGCATCGCGCGGGCACGAAAGACGGCCCTCAGCGGTGGCGAGCGCCGATCTCGTTGACCGTGGCATCGATGAGCGCGCGGGCGATGCTCAGGTGCGGCGGTAATTGGGGAAGATCTTCGGGATCAAACCAGTGCGCCTCGGCGAGCTCGACCGGATCGACGCGAATATCGCCTGCCACCCATTCCGCCCGAAACGCAATCATGAGCGAATTCGGAAAGGGCCAGCTCTGACTTGCAAAATATCGAAACTGACCGACCTCGATACCGACTTCTTCAAGGACCTCACGCCGAATCGCCTGCTCGATGGTTTCGCCGGCTTCCAGAAATCCGGCCAGCGCACTGAATCGACCCGGCGGAAAGTGATGACCGCGCCCCAGCAAGAGCTGCCGGCCACGGGTCACCAACACCATCATGGCTGGAGAAATCCGGGGATAGGTCGACAGCTGGCAGGCTTCGCACCGCCGGGCCCGCTCGCCCGTCATGCGCACCGTGGACTGCCCACAAGCACCGCAATACCGGTGCGTCCGATCCCATTCCAGAATCTGGACGGCCCGCATTGCAATGGCCAGTTCCGTCTCGGGCATCAAGCCGAACCACTGCCGCAGTCCGGCGGACCGAAGCTCGGGCGGTAAACCCCCTTCTCGGTCCGAGACGCGAACTGCGAGATGGGGTATGCCCTGCCAGAGACCCACCGACTCGACAGACTGGGCCTGCAGGCCCAGCGCGCGATAGCACGCCCACGACTGCAATCGCGGTGCGTCAGCCGTCAAAACGAGCGACTGCCCGATGAAAGGATGAACAATCGAGTCATCGGTCAGTTCGAGGTCGAGACGAATCTCGAAGTCATCCGGCGTCTGGATCACGGCTGGAATGGATCAAGGAGTTGAGGCAAGGCACTCATGACAGGCGCTCACCATGTTCACGGGTCGACAGGAATTTCACGTCGGGCCAATGCTCGATGGTGACCTGCAGGTTGTAGCGGTTGCTGGCCAGGTAGACCGGATTGCCATCCACATCCTGCGCCAGTCGCATCGTCTGTTCGCGTTCGAATTTCTTCCGGCTCGGTTCGTCTGGAAACACCAACCACCGGGCGAGCTGCGTATCGCTCGAATCGTAAACGGCATCGACCTGGTATTCGGTCTTCAGACGATGCGCAACGATCTCGAATTGCAGCAGGCCCACCGCACCAAGAAGGGTCTGGCCCAGGTTGTTTTCAAACACCTGAATCGCGCCCTCTTCGCCCAGCTCACGAAGCCCCTTGGCCAGTTGCTTGGTCTTGAAGGGGTCACGCGCGCGAGCCACCCGGAAGAGCTCGGGAGCGAAGTACGGGATGCCCTTGAAGGCCAGTTTTTCGCCTTCGGTGAGGGTATCGCCGATCTGCAGTTGGCCATGATTGTGCAGCCCGATGATGTCACCAGCTACCGCAACCTCGCTCGCCACACGCTCATTGGCCATGAAAGCGAGCGCATGGGCCAGTTTCATCTCACGGCCTGTTCGCTGATGGATCACGCGACAACCCGGTTCGTAGCGGCCTGAGCAGACCCGCAGGAAAGCAATACGGTCGCGGTGGCGGGGATCCATGTTCGCCTGAATCTTGAATACGAATCCGGTGAACGCGGGTTCATCCGGCTCGACGACCCGTTCAGCGGCCTGTCTGGGTTGGGGAGGCGGCGCCCAGTCAATCAGGGCCTGAAGGATTTCCCGCACCCCGAAGTTATTGATCGCTGAACCAAACAGGACAGGCGTCTGGCGACCCGCAAGGAAGGCGTTCACATCAAATGGGTTGCTTGCGCCCCGGACCAGTTCGACATCGGCGCGAAGTGCGGAAATTTCGTCAGGGTAGAGTTCGGTCAGCTTCGGATTGTCGATCCCGACAATGGTTTCCTCTTCGTCGGACAGACGATCTTCACCGGCGGTAAATCGTACGAGCCGATCGTGCCGCAGATCGAACACCCCGCGAAATCGCTTGCCCATGCCGAGCGGCCAGGCAAGCGGTGCGCATTCGATTTTCAGGACGGACTCGACTTCCTCGATCAGATTGATCGGTTCGCGCACTTCCCGGTCGAGCTTATTGATGAAGGTAATGATCGGTGTATCTCGAAGCCTGCAGATCTCGAGCAGCTTGATCGTTCGCTCTTCAACCCCTTTGGCCGCATCGATCACCATCACGGCTGCATCGACCGCGGTGAGCACCCGATACGTATCCTCGGAAAAGTCTTCGTGCCCCGGGGTATCGAGCAGATTGATGGTGTGACCGGCGTAATCGAACTGCATGACCGAGCTGGTCACCGAGATGCCGCGCTGCTTTTCGACTTCCATCCAGTCAGAGGTCGCGTGACGCGCACTTTTTCTGGCCTTGACCGTACCCGCTTGCTGGATTGCGCCGCCGAACAACAAGAGTTTTTCAGTCAGCGTGGTCTTGCCCGCGTCGGGGTGCGAGATGATGGCGAAGGTCCGTCGCCTGCGGACCTCGGTCGACAAACTGGCGCTCACCGTGCACGTATCCTGATTGAAGCGTGCGTGACGCCCATGAGTGACAGATTGAAATTCGTTGTCTCAGACATCGATGTTTTTCGCACCGAGTGCGTTCTGTTCAATGAAGGCCCGGCGTGGTTCGACGTCATCACCCATCAGTGTGCTGAAGATCTGGTCGGCCGCGATCGCGTCTTCGATCTGAACCCGAAGCAAACGCCTGACGCTCGAATCCATTGTGGTTTCCCAAAGCTGCTCGGCATTCATTTCGCCCAGACCCTTGTAGCGCTGTCGATTGACCGTTCGATCGGCTTCGGCCAGCAGCCACCGGATCGCCGCGGCGAAACTCTCGACGGCTTGGGTTTTGCGTCGCTCACCTTCGCCCCGCGAGACACTTGCGCCCTGGCCGATCAGGCCCGCCAGTGTGCTGGCGCAGTCCTCGAGTGCGCGACAATCGGCGCTGATCAGAAAATCATGATCCAGATGACTGAGTCGAACATTGCCGTGATGCCGGCGCTCGATCACGATGATCCACTTTTCGCTGCGCGGATCCGGTCGCAGGCTGAGTTGGGCAGCCGCCCCACCGTCGCGTGAGGCCACCTGTTCGAACCAGGCCGTGAGCGCCGATAAGGATCTCTGAGCCTCTTCTTCGCTCGAGAGCGAAAGCTTGACCCCGTCGAGCACGGCACGCATGGCCTGCGGGTCGTAAATTCGTGAGAGTCGGTCAATCACTGCTTCGGCCACCAGGTAGCGCCGGGCGAGCTCACCCAGCGTCTCACCCGACAGGCTTTGGCCCGGATCAGCCATGTTGAGAACGGCCCCTTCGAGGGCAATCTTCAGCATGTACTGGTTGAGCTCGTGGTCGTCCTTCAGGTACCGTTCCTCGCGACCGTGCTTCACCTTGTAAAGCGGCGGCTGCGCGATGTAGATGTGTCCGCGCTCGACGAGCTCGGGCATCTGGCGATAGAGCAAGGTGAGCAACAAGGTGCGGATGTGCGATCCGTCGACATCGGCGTCCGTCATGATGATGATGCGGTGGTACCGCAGTTTGGCGACGTCGAAGTCCGGACCGATGGATGTGCCCAGCGCCGTGATCAGCGTAACGATCTGTTCGGACGACACCAGTTTGTCGAATCGGGCCTTTTCAACGTTGAGCACCTTGCCGCGAAGCGGCAGGATCGCCTGGAACTTTCGATCGCGGCCCTGCTTGGCCGAGCCGCCGGCGGAGTCGCCCTCCACCACGAACAGCTCACTCTTGGCCGGATCCTTTTCCTGACAATCAGCGAGTTTCCCGGGGAGACCCACGCCATCGAGCACGCCTTTGCGTCGGGTCATTTCGCGTGCCTTCCGGGCCGCTTCACGAGCCCGTGCCGCCTCGACGATCTTGCCGCAGATGATCTTCGCGTCCTGCGGTCGCTCCTGAAGAAAATCCTCAAGCGCTTTGGCGACGGCTTCTTCGACGGGCGCCCGGACTTCGGATGAGACCAGCTTGTCCTTGGTCTGCGAGCTGAACTTCGGCTCGGGTACTTTGACCGATAAGACGCAGGTGAGTCCTTCGCGCATGTCATCGCCCGAAGTGTCGACCTTGGCTTTTTTAGCGAGCTCGCTTTCCTCGATGTACTTGTTGATGACCCGCGTCATGGCCGCCCGCAGCCCGGTCAGATGAGTTCCGCCATCCCGCTGTGGGATGTTGTTCGTGAAACAGAGCACTTGCTCGTTATAGCTGTCGTTCCATTGCATCGCGACTTCGACACCGATCGAGGCGCCCGCATCGGTATTGCGCGAAGAAATCACATGAAAGGCATTTGGATGGATGACGGTCTTAGTGCGATTGATGTATTCGACAAAACCCTTGACGCCCCCGGCGAAGGCGAAGTCTTCCTCCTTGCCCTGACGTTGATCCACGAGCTTGATGCGCACGCCGTTGTTCAGGAAGGACAGCTCGCGCAATCGTTTGGCCAGAATCTCGTAGTGAAATTCGATCTGTCCAAAGATGGTTTCATCCGCCAGAAAATGGACCTCGGTGCCGCGCATCTGGGTGCTGCCCTGCGTTCGGAGGGGCGACACATCCACACCATTGTCCTGCGTGATCAATCGATCCTGCGCGATGCCACGATGGAATTCCATGAAGTGCACGATGCCGTCCCGGCGAATGGTCAAGCGGAGCCATTTGGAGAGCGCGTTGACACAGGAGACGCCCACGCCGTGCAGACCGCCCGACACCTTGTAGCTGTTCTGATCGAACTTGCCCCCGGCGTGGAGCTCGGTCATCACGATCTCGGCGGCACTGCGCTTGGGTTCGTGCTTATCGTCCCATTTGATGCCGGTTGGAATTCCCCGGCCGTTATCAGTCACCGAAATTGAGTTGTCGGTGTGGATGGTGACAACGATTTCGTCACAAAAACCGGCCAGCGCCTCGTCGATCGAATTGTCGACGACCTCGAACACGAGGTGATGCAGGCCCGTGCCGTCGGAGGTGTCGCCGATGTACATACCGGGTCGCTTGCGGACCGCTTCCAGACCTTCGAGGATCTGGATGGAACTTGAATCGTAGGTGTTATCGCTCATGGCTGGCTTGTCCTCAAATGCGCATCGGCATCACGACATACTTGAAATCATCGTGATCCGGGACGCTGATCAGCGCGCTGGAGTGGGCGCCGCCAAATTCAATTCGGACCTGTTCGCTGCGAAGATGCGTCACGACGTCCTGAAGATAGGTGATGTTGAATCCGAGTTCGAGTGTCTCGCCCTGATAGTCGGTTTCCACTTCTTCAAACGCCTCTTCCTGCTCGGCGTTGTTGCTCTGGATCCGCAGCGCGTGTGCGTCCAGCGTGAGCCGCACACCTCGGAGCTTGTCGCTGGTGAGAATACCGGCCCGAGACAGCGCAGCCAGGAAGGCTTCGCGATTGACATGGAGGCGATTGCGATGCGTGGTCGGAATGACGCGCTGATAATCGGGATACTTGCCGTCGATCAGTTTCGAAACGAACTCGATCTGATCGAAACGCAACCGGATCTGGCGCTCGGCCAGATCGATCAGTACCGGCTCGTCGCTGTCGCTCAGCAGTCGCTGCAATTCGAGAACGGTCTTCCGAGGCAGGATCACTTCCTGGCTCGGCATGTGCGCGCCCTCGATTCGGTTGTCGCACAGTGCCAGCCGATGGCCATCGGTTGCGACCGTACGCAGGGTTGCGCCTTCGGTCGAAAACAGCACACCGTTCAAGTAGTAGCGGACATCCTGAACGGCCATCGCATAGGACACGCTCTGAAGCAGCGATTTGAGTTGCTTTTGTGACAGCGTCAGAGAGACCGGCCAGGTTTCGACCGCTGCAAGCGTCGGGAAATCGCTATCGGCCAGGGTTTGCAGGCTGAATCGGCTACGGCCGGCCTGAATCGAGGCCTTGCGCTCATCGAGACGGATGGTGACGTCGCTGCCTTCGGGGAGCGCCTTGAGAATATCTCGAATCTTGAAGGCCGAGACCGTTGTTGCAATGCTGTCCGAGCCGCTCGACAGTTCAGCCGATGTGCGGATCTGGATCTCGGCATCTGATGCGAGGAAGGATATCTGTTCGCCCACCTTGCTGATCAGCACATTGGCGAGGATGGGCATCGTATGCCGACGTTCGACGATACCGGTCACGGTCAGCAGGGGTTTCAGGATGGCGTCCCGATTTGCCTTGATGAAAGTCATGAATTCAGTCTCCTGATGTTGTCGATGGATGACTGCCGAACAAGTCTGTTGATATCTGACAAAAGAACTTCTGGAACAGGATCTTGGGTGTCAAAACCCGCTGGGGAAATCGTGTACCGGCTGCTGTGGATCGCTGTGGACAAGATCCGGAGCTGTTGCAGATCGCGCACTTGTTGACAAACCGTCCACCGCAGACCAAGCCTGCGTCCCCGGTTTGTGCCTGGCCTTGTCCACAGCTTGTTCATGTTCGCAGGGTCTGTTCAAGCACGTGAATCTGCCGATTGAGTTCCTGATCGTGGTGGCGAATCTCGGTGATCCGCCGAACCGCATGGATCACTGTCGTGTGATCACGGCCTCCGAAGGCTTCGCCGATCTCCGGGAAGCTCTTCTGAGTGAGTTCCTTCGACAGGTACATCGCGACCTGTCGGGCGCGCGCAATATGGGCCGGACGCCGTTTGCTGTACATATCGGCGGTCTTGATCTTGAAAAAGTCAGCGACCACTTTCTGGATGGATTCGATGGAGATCGGAATCCGGTTGAGCGCAAGAATGTCTTTCAGCGCTTCGCGGGCCAGTTCAGTCGTGATTGAAAGCTGCCTGAATCGCGCGTAGGCAATGACCCGTAAAAGCGCACCTTCGAGTTCGCGTACGTTGCTACGAAGTTGCCGGGCAATGAAGTAAGCGGTTTCCTCGGGCAGTTTCTCGCCTGAGATCTCGGCCTTTTTCAGCAGGATGGCCACCCGCATTTCAAGTTCCGGCGGTTCGATCTCGACGATCAGTCCTGAACCAAATCGCGAAATCAGGCGCTCTTCAATGCCTGAGAGCTCCTTGGGGTACCGGTCGCAGGTCAGGATCAGTTGCTTGCGTGCCGAGAGCAGGGCTTCGAAGGTGTAGAAGAATTCTTCCTGGGTCCGTTCCTTGCCCCCGAGAAACTGGATGTCATCGACCAGAAGCAGGTCCAGCGACTGGTACTTGGCCTTGAACTGCGGGAGTGATTTCTGCTGGATACCGCGAACCATTTCGTCGAAGTAGTCCTGAGCGTGGATGTAGCGAACCCTGAAACTGCCGCGGCGATTTCTGAGCGCGTTGCCGGCGGCATGTAACAGATGGGTCTTGCCGAGCCCCACGCCGCCATACAGGAACAGCGGATTGTATTGGCGACCGGGTTGGTCGACGACCTGAAGCGTGGCAGACCACGCCATCTGGTTGGCCTTGCCCTGTACGAAGTTCTCGAAGCTGAGATCGCTTCGCAGCCGAGACTGATCGAGGGCGAAGGGCGCAGAACTGTCCTCATCCGTCTCGATGAGTTCGAAGCCGGGCCGCTGTTCGACCGGATCGGTCTGGCCCGGGTGTGTTCCACTCTCGGATGAATCCATTGCCGTGCGCTGGATCTCAAACACGACTTCGGTCGCTGGATCGAAGAGTTGCCGTGCGAGCGCCGTGATGCGGCCTTCGAACTGGCTGCGGATCCAGTTCAGCTTGAGTGGATTGGTCACACCGATTCGCAGGCGAGCGGGCGCCGACTCGAAGCCGATGAACACCAGCGGTCGAATCCAGGGGCGAAACTGTTGGGCGGGGAGCTCGGATTCGAGCCTCGCCACGCACTCGAGCCAGCGATCGAGCATGAAATGAAGTGGGGGTGACCCTGAGAACCAAACCGCCGATTCTACCCCGAGCACCGAGGGGTGGAATCCCGCCTGAATTGACAGGCCCTGTGCTCCTCCGATCTAATAAAAGGCTTTTCCATTTCTTTTCGTCTTCCCGGCAGGCTGAATCAGACAGGATCGAACCCGCATTTCGCGCGGGGCCGACTGTTGCCCCGTCTGGATGATGGCTTTCCTTGGGACCCTCGAGATGAAACGCACCTATCAGCCTTCTGTTACCCGGCGCAAGCGCACGCACGGTTTTCTGGTTCGCATGAAAACCCGGGGAGGGCGTGCCGTCATCCGCGCCCGGCGATCCAAAGGGCGTCACCGTCTTGCCGTTTGAGGATTGCTCCATTGCGTTGCCCGGGACGCGGGCGTTGCGAGCGTCCAGCGCGACCTTGACCCAGTGAAGACCCCGCGCCCAGTCAGAGCCTCTGACCGTGTGTCGGCCACCCGGATGGCCGCGGTGTTGCTGAGGCGAACACCTGTTGCGCAGACCGATCACTTGAGCTTGACGCTTGGGGGCGTGCCCGGTTCAGAGGCGGACCCAAATTTGCTCACGACGGTTCCGAAGCGTTTGCTGGCTCGAGCGGTCGACCGAAACCAGTTCAAGCGTGTGGCGCGTGAATTCTGGCGCGGTCGACCAGACCACTGGGGAGCGAACTGGGCCTTGATTCGCCTTCGGCGTCGGCCCCGGGCATTCTCTGAATGGTCACGGGGTGAGCGTTTGAGGCAATGGCGGGCCGAGCTGGCGGCGTTGATCGAGCGTTCGTCCCGGCGGCGGTCGACGCCGGCAGGCCACGCGTCCGAGGGAGCGCAGCGGTGATGATCGATGGCTGGTTCAGTCGAATGCTCATCGCGCCGATCCGGTTTTACCGGTATGCCATCAGCCCCCTGTTTGCCCCGCGGTGTCGGTTTTTTCCAAGCTGTTCAGACTATGCCCTGCAGGCCATCAGTGCGCACGGTTCGTGCTGTGGCCTCAAGCTTGCGCTCTCCCGGGTGGCACGCTGTCACCCCTGGGGGGGATCGGGTGTGGATGAAGTCCCCGATGCACCACGCTGTGGTGGATGTGGGGGCATCTCCGCTATTTTTCAGCGCGACAAAAAGTCTTCGTAAAGCCTCATCATGCAGACGCAGCGACTGATCCTCTGGGTCATCTTCTCGATGTCCATCCTCTTTCTGTGGGACGCCTGGCAGCAGCACAATGGCCAGCCACCGCTCTTCGGTGCTTCGCCCGCCCAGAAGAGCGCCGAAAAGCCGGCCAACCCGGCCGCTTCAGCATCATCGGCGAGTGTCGCCAGTGCACCACAGGCGCCGGTCGATCCGAGCATTCCGGCCGCACCGGCCCCGACCTCCGCCGTTCCGGGGGGCGCGGCTTCGAGCGATTCGGCCGTAACCGCGATGGGCCGGGCGCCTGAACCCATTCGTATCCGCAACGATGTGCTGGCGCTCGATATCGACCCCGTGGGTGCGCAGATCCGCCGGGCGGAGCTTCTCAAGCACCGTGACACGGTGGCAGGCCAGGGCAATGTGATCCTGCTCGACGCCTCCAAGGCGTCGACCTATCTGGCTCAGAGCGGTTTGATTGGTGCGTCTTCCGGTAGTTTCCCCACCCACCGAACGCCGATGCAGCGGGTTGAATCGAAGCGACCGACCGAGATCGGATCCGGCAGCAATGAGGCGGGGGTCACGCTCGTCGCCGAAAGTGGCGGTCTGCGGGTTGAGCGGACACTGAAGCTCGTGCGCGGGTCTTACCTGCTTGAGGTCACGGACCGTTTGACGAACACCGGGAACGATCGCCTGGCGCCCACGCTGTACCTGCAACTGACCCGGGACAATACGCCTCCGCCCGGGTCGAACCAGTTCTACAGCACGTATGTCGGCCCGGTGATTTACACCGAGGCGCAAAAGTTCCAGAAGGTTGCGTTTTCCGACATCGACGGGGGCAAACCCAGTCATGCCACGCAGGCCAAGGAGGGCTGGCTGGCCATCATTCAGCACTACTTCCTGTCGGCCTGGATCCCCCAGGATCAGGCGGAACGCGAGTACTACACGCGAAAGATCGATCAGAAACTGTATTCGGTGGGTACCAAGCTCGCCGTGGGTGAACTTGCGCCCGGAGCATCGACGACGATCACCAACCGGCTGCTGGTGGGTCCGCAGGATCAGACCATGCTCGAATCGATCGCGCCCGGTCTGGAACTGGTGGTTGACTACGGCATCCTGACCGCCATTGCCAAGCCGATCTACTGGCTGCTCGAGCGGCTCCACGAACTGGTGGGCAACTGGGGCTGGGCCATCGTGTTACTCACGATCCTGATCAAGACGGCGTTTTATCCGCTGCAGGCTGCGAGCTACCGGTCGATGGCCAAGATGAAAGCGGTGACGCCTCGCCTGATGGCCCTGCGTGAGCGCTACGGCGAGGATCGGGTTCGGCTCAATCAGGCGATGATGGAGCTCTACAAGACCGAAAAGATCAATCCGCTCGGGGGCTGTCTGCCGATCGTCGTACAGATCCCTGTGTTCATTTCGCTCTACTGGGTCTTGCTTGCATCGGTCGAGATGCGTGACGCGCCCTGGATCGGCTGGATCACCGATCTGGCCTCGCCCGATGATCTGTTCGGGGTCATCCCTGGGCTGGATATGCCGATTGGTCTCCTGCCCATCCTGATGGCCGCGACCATGTACATTCAGATCCGCCTCAATCCCACCCCTCCGGATCCGATTCAGGCCCGGATGATGATGATCCTGCCGCTCGTCTTTTCAGTCATGTTCTTCTTCTTTCCGTCGGGACTCGTGCTGTACTGGCTGGTCAACAACATCTATTCGATCGCACAGCAGTGGTTGATCACCCGACGTTTCGAGCAGGAGCGCGCGGCGCGCGCCGCCTGAGCGATGACCGATGAGCGGCCCATCGCGGCGATTGCCACCGCGTCGGGGCGGGGCGCCATCGGTGTGGTGCGGGTCTCGGGACGGGGCCTCGGGAATCTCGCACGTGAGTTGACCGGTCGGACGCTTGAGCCCCGCCGGGCCCATCTGGTGGGCCTCCTCGATGCTCACGGCGGGTTGATCGATCGTGGCCTCGCGCTCTATTTTCCGGGTCCGCACTCCTATACCGGTGAAGACGTGCTCGAGTTCCAGGGCCACGGCGGGGCGATGGTCTTGCAGAGGGTGCTCGCCCGTGTCCTGCACGCCGGTCAATCGATCGGCCTGAGGCTCGCGCGCCCGGGCGAATTCACCGAACGAGCGTTTCTGAACGGCAAGCTGGATCTGGCTCAAGCCGAAGCGGTCGCCGATCTGATCGACGCGAGCAGCGAGCGCGCAGCGCGCGCGGCCGTGCGTTCGCTCGAGGGCAAATTCTCCAGCCGTGTGTCCGACCTCGCCCGAGCGGTTCTGGATCTGCGCATCCTGGTCGAGGCAACGCTCGACTTTCCGGAAGAGGAGCTCGATTTTCTGCAGGCCGCAGAGGCTGCCCATCGGCTCGAGCGCGCGATCGATACGCTGGACGAGGTCCGACGCGCCGCCCGTCGCGGTGCCTTGTTGCGGGACGGCATGACCGTGGTGCTGGCGGGCGAACCCAACGTGGGGAAGTCGTCGCTGCTCAACGCGCTGGCGGGGACCGAGGTCGCCATCGTGACGCCGATTGCAGGCACCACACGCGATCGAATCGCGCAGGCCCTCCTGATCGAGGGGGTGGCGATCAATGTGGTGGATACCGCTGGATTGCGCGAAACACAGGACGAGGTCGAACGCATCGGTATTTCCCGCAGCTGGGAGGCGGTCACGCGTGCCGATCTGGTGTTGCACCTGGTCGACGCCCGTGCCCATGACAGCGAGGCGGCCACGGTGATCGAGCAGGGAATTACCGCGCGAATCGGGCGGCATGTGCCGGTGCTGCGGGTGCTGAACAAGATCGATCTGCTGGCGGGGGATCGGCCAGGCGGGCTGGAGTCATCCGATCCGGAGAGATCGGATCGGATGAAGCACGATGTCCCGGTGTCAGCGCTGACGGGCGAGGGTCTGGGTGCGCTTCGTGCGGCCCTGTTGCGGGCAGCGGGTGATGAACCGGGTACCGAAACCCTGTTTACCGCGCGGGAGCGGCAGGTCGAGGCCTTGACGGAGGCGGCTGAGCATCTCGATGATGCCCGGGCGATCCTTGTGTTGGGCATCGAACGCCTGGAGTTGCTCGCCGAGGAGTTGAGGTTGGCCCATGACGCGCTCGGACGGATCACCGGTAAAGTCGATGCCGATCAGCTGCTGGGCGAAATCTTCAGGAATTTCTGCATCGGAAAATAGGCCGCACCCGGTTTACAGGCGGACAGGAAACTGCGATCGTCCTCGTTTCTGGAGGACGACGATATGAAAAGACGTACCCTGATTCTTTCTTCGCTGACGTCGCTCGGGCTGCCGGCGGTCGCCCGCGCACAGCAGACCTGGCCCAGCCGCCGCATTCGAATCATTTCGCCTTTTGCCGCCGGAGGCGGTAGCGATTTCGTCGCCCGATTTCTGGCCGGGCACCTGAGCACATCCCTTGGGCAGCCTGTGGTGGTCGAGAACAGGGCAGGCGCGGGCGGCCTGTTGGGCACCGACCTTGGCGCAAAGTCCGAGCCCGATGGTTACACCATCCTGATCAGCAGTAACGGTCCCCTGGCGGTTCAAACCGCGCTGGGGGGCAAGATGCCCTATGACGCACAGAAAGACCTGATGCCGGTTTCGCTCCTGACCAAGCAACCCTTTGTCCTCCTGACCCACGCGAATCATTCGGCAAAAAACCTTGAGGCCTTTCTCCAGCAGGCTCGAGCCCGGCCCGAATCCATGCATTTTGGAACGGTCGGGCATGCATCAGCGCCGCACCTGGCCATCGAAATGATGAGCATGCAGGCGGGCATCAAGATGACGCACGTGCCCTACAAAGGGGGTGCGGCGGCACTGACCGATCTGGCCGCCGGCCAGATTCAGCTCGCCACAGCGGATCCGAATACCGCGCGGCCCCTGCTTGTACAAGGCCGGGTTCGCGCGCTCGCGGTGACGACCGCCCGACGCTCTCCGCTCCTGCCGGATATCCCAACCGTCGCCGAGGCCGGCGTCCCGGGGTATGAGGTGTCGGGGTGGTTCGGGGCCTTGGTGCCGGCCGGCACACCTGCTGCGATCGTCCAGCGCCTGAATGCCGAATTGGTGCGGATCATGGCAACGGAGGAGGCTCAACGAACCCTCGGGGCGCTCGGAGGAGAGGTCATGGCGACGACGCCCGCCCAGTTTGCCGAGCACATCAGCGCGGAAATCGTCCGTTGGCGCGACCTGGTCAATCGGATGAACCTGAGGGTGAAGGCGTAGTCGCTACCCCGGGCGGCGTGGGTTCGAGCAGGGGCTGAAGCCAGGCCAGGACCTGTCGCCAGGCGAGTTGTCGAGCCTCTGGATGTCCCCCGGTGGTCACGCCTCGACCATCGACGCCGTTGGTCACGTCCTCACGTCGTCTGGGGCTTGAACCCGGGCCATCGAAACCGTGATGGGCCCCGGGAAACACCGTGAGCGCGAGCCGCGTGGGGTCAGGTCCACCCACGCGTTTGACCCAGTCGATGCAGGGTTGGGCCGGCGTCCAGTCGTCGGCTTCGCCCAGGAGGAGAAGGAGCGGGGCGTCGGGCACCAGCGTGCGGCGAAGCGCCGCCGCGCATCCAGGATAAAACGCAACCGCCTTGGCAAACCGGGACGTGGGGCCCCGTGTGGGGGCTTGCGGCTGTGCACGGTCGAGTGCTTCAAGCACAGTGCTTCCCCCATTGGACCACCCCAGGAGGGCAACGCGATCCGGCCGAACATGTGGGTGCCCTGTTAAAAAAGTGAGTGCCCGCTTTGCGTCCGCGCTCCGGACTCGGGTGTTGATCGTTCGCTGCGCATAGCGCTGCGTGCAGATCTCGCGCACCCCACGGGTACTGAAACTGTCCGGCATCAGTACGACGAAGCCTTGACGCACGAGACGTTCGGCACCCCAACGGTGTCGCGTGCTGATCCGACCCTGGCGGTCGTAGAGTCCGCCGCAGCCGTGAAGGGCTACCACGGCCGCGCCGCGGGCCTGGCCGGGAGGCGGTTCAAACAGCCAGGCCTTCAAAGGCACATCGGCCAGTGTGTCCGCGCTCGCCGGCTCGAGCGTGATCGCTCGTGGCGCGGGCAGTGGAGGCCGGGCCTCGGCGGCCACCCGGTTGGGTAGACCCAAGCCAGACACGCTCGAAATCAGGGCGAAGAGTACGGCACCGGTACAGAGGTTCGATCGGAGCATGGCGGGGGAGCAGGTGTGGTGGCTCGGGCGCTGCCCAGTGTAAAGTGCCAGACTGCCGATCGGAAGCGATCATCGTTTTGAAGGGTGTTCGCTGGCGCGTTCGTTGCTGCGATGCCTCATGAAGAAGGAAGCCCGAGATGCTCAGATCCCATGGACGCTATGACTATTCGGCCATCACGCGTCGCCCCGACTACAGCTGGCCCGGAGGGCAGCGACTGGCGGTTCACATCTGCCTGAATGTCGAGCATTTCGCGTTCGGCGAGGGGCTCGGTAACGACTACGCCGTGCCGCACCCGCAACCCAACTCACGCAGCTTCGGTTGGCGCGACTACGGGAATCGGGTGGGTGCCTGGCGTTTGCTCGAACTCGCCGAGTCGCTCGATCTGCCGATTGCGCTGCTGGTCAATACCGAGCTGTACGATTACTGCCCCGAGATGATCGCAGCCTACTCCGCGCGCGGCGATGAGATCGTTGGGCACGGCCGGACAAATGCCGAGCGACAGGCCGACATGAATGAAGCCGAGGAACGGGCCTGTATTCAGGAGGCGGTGCAGGCGATCGAGCGGCATGAAGGCCAGCGTCCTGAGGGCTGGTTGGCCCCGTACATTTCTCAGACCGAGCGATCCCCCGATTTGCTGCGTGAGGCTGGGTTGCGCTACATGATGGACTGGCCGCTGGACGATCAGCCGGTATGGTTTCGAACGGCCCACGGTCCGATCCTCTCGATCCCGTATTCCCATGATCTGAATGATTCGATCGAATGCGTCACGCGACGAACGCCGGCGCAGGACCTGTGCGACAACCTGGTTGACCAGTTTGACGAAATGCTCGAGGAGTCCGCGAAACGACCCCTGGTCATGCCGATCGTGCTGCACAGCTTCATCATGGGGCAACCCTACCGGCTTCGGCAGCTGCGCCGTGTGTTCGAGCATATGCTGAAGCATCGTGATCGGGTCTGGTTCACCCATCCGCGAGCGATTGCTCGCCACATTGAATCGCTCCCCGACGGCGTCGTTCCGGGCAGCCCGGGGTTTGCACGGTGACTGATTTGACCGAGCGGTCAAAAAGGCATTGGGAGGCGGTCTTGCGTCGCGGGACGTCCGACAGCGTCCGCCTGGTCGAGGCCTGTCTGGCCCGTATCACCGAGCGCGAGGCCTCGGTGCATGCGTGGGCATATCTTGATCCTGAAGGCGCACTCGAGCAGGCCCGCGCCTGCGACCGCGGCCCGCATCGAGGGGTGCTCCATGGGATCCCGATCGGGGTGAAGGATGTGATCGATGTGGCGGGTATGCCCACTGCGTGCGGTTCGCCCATTTACGCCGGTGCCATCGCTCGCGCCGATGCGGCCTGCGTGGCCCTGGCTCGTGCAGCGGGGGCCATCATTCTGGGTAAGACCCACACAGCGGAGTTTGCCAACACCGCGCCCCCACCCACGCGAAATCCCCATCGACTGTCGCACACGCCCGGTGGGTCGTCGAGTGGTTCGGCCGCTGCAGTGGCCGACCGGATGGTGCCGCTCGCGTTCGGCACGCAGACGGTTGGATCGACCATCCGTCCAGCGGCCTTTTGCGGCGTGGTGGGGTTCAAGCCGTCCTTGGGTCGGATCAATCGGGCGGGGCTCAAATTCTCGTCGGAGGCCTTCGATACGATCGGGTTATTCGGTCGTACGGTCGCAGAGGTGTCGTGTTTTAACGAAGCACTGACCGGTCTTCCCGTGACCCCCCGATCCACAGTGACCGGTCTGAGGATGGGTCTTCACCGCGGTCCGTTTCGCGCCCAGGCGTCCGCCCAAGCCCTGGCCGTGCTGGAGGAGGCCGCGCTGAAGCTCGAGCGTGCCGGTGCTCAGGTGATCGAATTTGAACCCGGTTGGATCGATGAGCGGCTGCGCGAAGCGCATCAGACTGTGATGCTCTACGAGCTGGCCCGGGCGACTCTGGCCGAGTATCGCGCGCATCCCGAGGCCTTGTCGGCCCGTCTGACCGATCACATCGAGCGGGGTCTCGCCATCGACCTGCGTTCGCGCGATCAGGCCGCCGAGTGGATCGCACAGTGCCGCCATGAGTATCCGGATCGAGTTTCATCATTGGATGGACTCTTGACGCTTGCAGCGCCGGGCCCGGCGCCCGAGGGCCTGAGCAGCACGGGCGATTCGATCTTCAACCGGGTGTGGACCACCCTGGGACTGCCGTGTCTGGCGCTTCCGGCCGGCCGATCGGACGAGGGTTTGCCGCTCGCGGTGCAATGGGTGGGTGCGCCGGGTCGGGACCACGAGGCGCTTGCGGCGGCGGCCGCGATCGAGACGATCCTCGCAGGCTGATGCTGTACAAACCGGCAAAAGGGTTTGGGGCCTTGACGGCCTCGAATCGATCGCAGCATCGAAGCGTTACAGGCGGCCGCGCGCGCGGATGGCCGCGAGGTATTCCGGACTCGCGTTGACGGTGAAACGATCCCGTGTGCGCACGTATTGATCGCCAAAGAGCCGTCCCACCGAGTGATAGCGCTCCGGATCGATGCGGTGCGTGGCCGGATCGATCAGGCCGTCACGCACGTGCAGCCACACGATTTCGCCGATGGCGAGCAAGCGACCCGGGCCGATGTCGATGCGCTGAATCAGGCGACATTCCATCGCGGCTGGACATTCCTGGATGCGGGGCGGGGCGATTGCGCAGCTGGCCACCGTCGACAGCCCGACCTGTTCGATTTCGCTGACGCCCGGGGGATAGTTGGTGCTGCAGGCGTGCATGGCCTCGACCGTTGATTCGTCCACCAGGTTCACGACGAATTCGCCCGATTCCAGCAGGTGGTGTGCGGTGTCCTTCAGTGAGCCATCCGGTCGCCGCTCGATGCTGAGGATCAGGATGGGCGGGTCATCGCCCATCATGTTGAATAAGCTGAAGGGCGCCGCGTTGACACTGCCTTCGGGCGAGAGGGTGGAGACCAGCGCGATCGGGCGCGGCACGATGAGACCCGTCAGCAGCTTGTAGCGAAGCGGCGCGCCGATTGCGGCAAAGTCAAAGTCCATGGGGCGTCCTTCAGTCGATCGCACGCGCGCGATCGAGCTGCCACAAGTGTCCGAGCCGGGTTTTCGCAGCCGCCTCGCCGATGACCGGGCTGGCCAGCTCCAGAAACTTGGCGTCCAGTTCAGCGTCGCTGAGCGGTGCGTCCGGATCGCCCTTTCGCGTCGGTTGCAGCCAGCTTGCGCTGCGTCCGTCCCGGAGTTCGAACTGGATGCGCGCCGCGCGTTGGTTCGGAAATCGCGCGTCGAGCTCGGGGTCGACGGCGAGTTCGATTCGGTTCATCAGCGCACGGGTTTCGGGGTCGGCCAGCCGGTCGGGGCTGAAGGCCAACAGCCGTACGCTTCCGAAGCGAAGTGCGGTCGCAACCACGAAGGGCAGGCTGAACCGCGCTTCGGCGGCGGTCACGGGGCTGGGGTTGGCCGCAACGGCGAGCGCCGGGCCGTAGGTGCTGACCCGCACCCGCTCAATGTCATGGGCGCTCACGCCAAGCTGCGACTGCAATTCGAGCGTGCCATCGATGGCCGCAAAAGTATGTCCACAGCAACCGTGGTTCTTGAAGGTCATCTCGGTGATGTTGAACTGGGTGCCCAGATCGGCCAGCACGCGCTCCCAGTCCGGACCATCGCTCATGGCCCGGCCCAGCCCCGACTCGCCCTCGAGAATGTCGAGCGATCCGGTGATGCCGGCCTGAGCCATCTGTGCAGCGATCAGTCCTGCCTCGGCCGCACGCCCGGCGTGCAGGGGCTTGGACATCGAATCCATCCTGAAGGCTTGCTGGAGGCCCGCGGCGAAGGTTCCGACGGTGGCAAGCGCATGAGCGTGCGACCGTGCGTCCAGCCCCAGCAAGCTTGCGCAGGCCGACGCCGCGCCGAAGGCACCCACGGTCCCCGTGTTGTGCCAGAACCGATAGTGCGCCCGGCCCAGCGCTGCGCCAATCCGTGTGGAGACCTCATAGCCGGCGATGATCGCGCGCAGTAGCCTCATGCCATCGGCGCCCGTGGCCTGAGCCAGTGCCCACGCCGCGGAAATGGTGGGGGCGCCGGGGTGGTAGATCGCTCCCCTGAAGATGTCATCGAATTCCACCGCGTGTGAGGCACTGCCCTGGATCAGCGCAGCCGCCCGGGGGCTGGCCGCCCGCCCGAGGGCGAGCGTCGAAGGGCCGCGGTCGAGATCGTCGGCCAGCACCTGCTGAAGTTGCGGCGAAGGGGCTTCAAGCAGGCCTGGAAGCAAGGCGGCGTACCAGTCGATCACGGCCCGCTTGGTGTGGTGGATCACCGTGTCGTCGAGCGTCTGGGTGGACAGATCGGTGGCGAATCGGGCGAATCGTTCGGTGAGCGTATGCACAGTGAAAGTCCGTTCTGAAGTCAAAGAGATTCGAAGCGAGCGCCGCTTCGGTTTTTGCGGACCGCGTTCCAGGCGAACACACGGCCGTGGGCGGCAACGTGTACGCCCGCCGGCAGCAGTTGCGCACACGCGATCGCAAAACCGAGGTTGAAGCGGGCGTCAGAGCCGTCAATGCAGGCTGGGACCATGGCACCCGTGAGAACGATGCACGCATCGATCTGAGCCCGGGCCAGCACCTCGGCGGTCTCCACCAG
This sequence comes from Pseudomonadota bacterium, assembly GCA_039800205.1. Taxonomy (GTDB): domain Bacteria; phylum Pseudomonadota; class Gammaproteobacteria; order Burkholderiales; family Burkholderiaceae_E; genus SYIM01. The sequence continues at coordinate 24,212 of JBDLRB010000189.1, forward strand.
GGTATCGGTGCCGTGAACGATCACGATGGCTTGTTCGGGTGAGGCCTGACAGGCAGCGAGAATCCTGAGCCGATCGGCCGCGGTCATGTCCAGACTGTCGAGGCTCATCAGGCGCTCGATGACCGGGAAGGACTCAAGGCGCGCCTGCTCGATCAGGAGCGGCAGCGCGCTGCCCGACCCGAAGCCGAGCGAGCCGGTCGCGGGATCATAGTGCTTGTCAAAGGTCCCACCCGTGGCAATGATCCGCAGTGGCGTGGGATTCAGCGTGTCCATGTCAGGTTCCATGCGAGGGTCGATGAATCACGCGGCAAGGACTCGATCGCTGGCGTGTTCGATCAGTGCCTGCCAGTCCTCGTCCGCTTGGGGCCATTGTCGCTCGGGGCGTTCGGCCAACTGTTGCACAAGGGTGGGCAAGAGCCAGGCGGCGGGTGTGCCCAGTGCGCGTGGGGCCTCGCGCCACAATCGACGCAGCACCGCGGGGTTCACCCGTAATCGAAGGGCCAGCGTCTCGATGATGGTGCGATCCTGGCCACCGTCAATCGCCTGACCCAGCGAATCGTCGATCGTCGAATCCGGTTTCAGGGCATTGGGGTTGACGGGTGGCGGGTCGGGTGGCCGGACGATCGTCTCCTGCGGGGCCTCGCCGGGTTCGGCGTCTGTTCCACCAAAGAATCGGGTCGCCTCGAGGGGGACCAGGGTCTCGGCCAGGAAATCGGCCATCCAGGGCAGGCGCTGCAGGAGGTGAGCTCGGGCCGGCGCGTAGCGCGGTGCCAGACGCAGCCAGTTGTAGCACCCCAGATGCTGGCCTGCCCGCGCGAAGCTCAGTTGGGTGAGCGTTGCAGGATCAAGGTGATGGATCACGATCGCATTGAGGCGTGCATCGACTTCAGCCTCCCTGCGGTCGACCGAGCGGAGCACTCGTCCGTAGAAGTTCGCGTCGATCGTGCCCTCGCGCAGCGCCTGCCGAAGGCGCGCGCTGAAGTCCGGGTGACGCTCCTGTTGGGAAAACAGACTGGTCGCCACACCCGACTCGAGGCGATGCGTGCGGTCGAGATGGCGGCTCCAGTCGCTGCGGCGTCTTTCCAGCGTGGTGAGCATCTGCGAGGCGAGCGCATCGAACAGCACATCCAGCCATCGCGCATCGCGGTGCAGGGCCCCGGGTTCACAGGCCCGCATCAGATCGATCAGCAGGGCGAGTGTGCGCTCTGCGAGCAGGGCTCGAAAGTCGTAGACGAGATGATCGCGGTCGATACCGATGAAGCGAACCCCCAGACCCCACTGGCGGGCGAGTGAGGCGAAGATGGGGTTGCCCAGCAAGGACAGTCTGGAGGCCCAGGGCAGGATCAGGAGCATCAGACGCCAGTCAGGCGAGGGCGTACGAAACACGAGGGCCCGTGGACTGTCGCAGTAGAGACTGCCCAGGTGAGCGAGCTCGGGCCCGCAGACCCCTGCATCGCGCAACTCCGGGTCGACCGCCTGGGCCGGTGCAGTGACCGCTTCAATCGGGCTCACCGGTCAACGCCCCCGGCCTGGCTCGGCCGGTCCTCAGCCGGTGCGACGGGCGAAGACGAGCAGCCCGGCGCCTGCGACGAGGACGGCGGCCGCGATCAGGGCCCGCGCGGTGGATCCACGCCAAAGGGCCTCCAGCGCAAAAACGAGCCCAGCGCCCAGGACGATTCGGGCGGTGCCTGCCGTTCGGGCAGCGGCGGTGGATTGGGTGATGGTCATGACGTGAATTTACCGCAATGTTGCGGATCTGGAAACCGAAGCCCTGACGCGCTTCAGCCACGCCTCGGCACGGCCCCCACCGATCGCGTGAATTCGGGATACCCCTGAGTCTCGATCGGCGAAGTTTGCGAGCCGGGTATAAAATCTGCGGTTTTTCTTCGCCTTTTCTCGGAGAGCGATGCGATGAATCAAGCTGCCGGCGGGCACTCGGGTATGCAGTCCAGGACTTCGGAGGGTGATGCGAGCGGCGCTCGCCTCGGAGCGCCACACTGGGTGCGGCATCCGCGCCTCCTGGCCTGGGTGGCCGACATCGTCGATCTCGTCGAGCCGGCCGCGATTCACTGGTGCGATGGTTCGGAGGCCGAGTACGAATCGCTGTGCGCGGCGATGCTCGAGGCCGGCACGCTTCGCCGGCTCAATCCGGTCCTGCGGCCCAATTCCTATCTGGCTTGGTCCGACCCGTCGGACGTGGCCCGGGTTGAAGACCGAACGTTTGTCTGTTCGACTCGCCGTGAGGACGCTGGCCCCACCAACAATTGGGTCGATCCTGTCGAGATGCGGCAGACGATGTCCGGTCTTTTCAAGGGCGCGATGCGTGGCCGAACGCTCTATGTGATCCCATTTTCGATGGGTCCGCTCGGTAGCCCGATTGCGCATGTGGGGATCGAGCTCACTGACAGCCCCTATGTCGTCGTCAGCATGCGCACCATGACCCGGATGGGTCAAAAGGTCTACGAGGTCCTCGGTGAGACGGGTGAGTTCGTTCCCTGTGTGCATACCGTGGGCCGTCCGCTGGCCGAGGGCGAGTCCGATGTGGCCTGGCCCTGCAATCCGACCAAGTACATCGTTCACTATCCCGAGACCCGCGAGATCTGGTCCTACGGGTCCGGTTATGGCGGCAACGCATTGTTGGGCAAGAAATGCTTTGCGCTTCGGATCGCATCCACGATGGGCCGTCAGGACGTCGCGTCGGGCGGGCCCGGTTGGCTCGCCGAACACATGCTGATCCTGGGCGTGACGAGCCCCGAGGGACGGAAGTTTCATGTGGCGGCCGCCTTCCCGTCGGCCTGCGGCAAGACCAACTTTGCCATGCTGATTCCGCCCAAGGGCTTCGAGGGCTGGACGGTCACGACCATTGGCGACGACATCGCCTGGATCAAACCCGACGCCAACGGTCGACTGCGGGCGATCAATCCCGAGGCGGGCTACTTCGGTGTGGCGCCGGGAACCAACGCCCGAACCAATCCCAACTGTATGGCGACGCTGGCCAGCAACACCATCTTCACCAATGTCGCGCTGACCGACGACGGCGATGTGTGGTGGGAGGGCATGACCGAAACGCCGCCCGCCCACCTGATCGATTGGCAGGGGCGTGACTGGACGCCCGAAGACGGCCGTGCCGGGCGCAAGGCGGCACATCCGAATGCCCGATTCACCGTCTCGGCGACCCGAAATCCTGCGATCGACCCGGCCTGGGACAGTGTGGAGGGTGTGGCCATCGATGCCTTCATTTTCGGTGGCCGGCGTTCAAGCACGGTGCCGCTCGTCACCGAGGCGCGCAACTGGGTCGAGGGGGTCTACATGGCGGCAACCATGGGCTCGGAGACCACGGCGGCGGCCGCGGGCGCGCAAGGTGTCGTGCGTCGCGATCCGTTCGCAATGTTGCCCTTCTGCGGTTACAACATGGCCGAGTATTTCGCCCACTGGCTGGGTCTTGGCGATCGTTTGTCTGCACAGGGCGCCACGCTTCCCCGCATCTACTGTGTCAACTGGTTCCGTACGGATGAGGCCGGGCGATTTGTCTGGCCCGGCTTTGGCGAGAACATGCGCGTGCTGCGCTGGATTGTCGATCGCGTTCAGGGTCGTGCCGAAGGAACGGAGCATGTGTTCGGCATCAGTCCACGCTACGACGACCTCCACTGGAATGGGCTTGATTTCACGCGAGACCGCTTCGACCGGATCACGTCGATCGATCGCGATGCCTGGACCGGTGAATTCAAGCTCCACGAGGAGCTCTTCTCGCTGCTCGCGCAGCGCCTGCCCAACGAATTGCTCGAAGTCAAAAAAGCGCTCGAGCAGCGTCTGGCCGCCTGAGGTCCGTCCCTCCGCCCGGAGGCCGCAAGCGGCCTTCCGGCGGATGTTCTGCACATTTCCCCTGATGCCCCCCTAGAGTGCCCCTCCGGCGATTGCGGCCGGAATGTCTGGCCGAGGAGCGCTCGGCCAAGCCGGAAGGAAGGGGCGGAAATGAGGGCTGAAATTCACGAGCCGGCTCAATGGGCCGATGGGCGCGAGACACTGCCGTGTCTGGGGCCGGAATTCTCGGCGCGACAGGGGCAGGACCTGTTGTGTGGACTGTGTGCGCGTCGCCTGGTGGGCGGGCAGGCCCGCGACCGGGCGTCGACGCCCGTGATCACCGGTCTCGAGCAGCGTTTGCGTCTGGGACAGGTGCTCTATGTCGCGGGCCGCCGCTCGGATGCGATCTTCGTGATGCGCAAGGGCCTGGCCAAGGAGGTGCTCGAGACGGGTGGTACCCGTCGGGTCGTCCGATTGGTGGGCCCAGGCGCAGCGACGGGCCTGGCCGCGCTTGCGGGCCAGTCGCACCGCCATACGGCGGTTGTGATTGGTGCCGGTCTGGCGTGCCGTATCCCGCTGGCCAGTGTCGAACAGTGGTCGGCCCGGGACCGGGCGGTCTCGGCCCGCATGGGACGCCTGTGGCAGGATGCGCTCGACGATGCCGATCGTCTGATGGCCTCCTACGGCAACGGTCCGGCGGGTGCGCGGTTGGCGCGGTTTGTCCTCTTTCTCGCGCAGACCCTGGGCCCGGGGGCGCGGCTCTGCCGACGTGAGGCGGCGGAACTTCTCGGCGTGACGCCGGTGAGCGTTACCCGGCTGGTGGGTGACTTGAAAAGGCGGGGCCTGATCCGCGAGGAGGGCTTGAGCCTCAGTGCCTGGGACGAGCCGGGATTGCGCGCCCTGGCCGGTGAGGGTGAATCAGGACCCTCTACGGTGATGCCGCAGCCTGCGGTGTCCGTGGCTCGCTCATCCGTGCAGCCATTCGGATAGCGGCGATCAGGCTGGCAGGGTTGGCCCGTCCCGTGCCGTCTGAATCGAGGCGACCGGCGATGTCAAAGGCTGTGCCGTGGTCGGGGCTGGTCCGGACGTAGGGCAGACCGATCGTGATGTTCACGCCTTCGTCCAGCCCCAGGTACTTGATGGGAATCAGGCCCTGGTCGTGGTACATCGCGATCACAGCGTCAACGGTCTGGAGACCGCGTGCGCGCATGAACACCGTGTCGGGCGCGTAGGGGCCCTGCGCATCCACGCCCTGACCGCGGGCGGCTGCGATGGCTGGGGCGATGATATCGATCTCCTCGCGGCCGAACAGACCGCCCTCGCCGGCATGCGGATTGAGGCCCGCGACGGCGATTCGGGGCCGGGTGATGCCACTTTGGCGAAGTGCCCGATCGGTGATCAGGAGGGTCTGGAGAATCAGGTCGACGTCGAGACGATCGATCGCGGCCCGAAGGGGCAGATGGATGGTGGCCAGCACCACGCGCAGGCTGTCATGAGCCAGCATCATGCGTACTGGGACCCGGCCGGCCAGCTCGGCAAGCAGTTCAGTGTGCCCCGGGTAATCGTGCCCGGCGGCCTGCATGGCTTCCTTGGAGATGGGCGCCGTGACGAGCGCGCGAAGATCTCCCGCCTGTGCACGGCGGGCACCATGGACGATGGCTTGCCAGGCTGCCTGGCCTGCACGCGGGTCGATCTTCCCGATCTGAAGATCGTCAGGGAGACGGCCGACGTCGTCGACCGCGACGGGCATGGGCAGACCCAGGCGTGCCGCCTCGCGTGCAAGCCATCTTCGATCACCGATCACCCGAAGGTCGAATTCAGCCGAGAGCGCCGCACAGGCTTTCAGCACGATTTCAGGTCCGATGCCGCTCGCATCGCCCAAGGTGAGGCCAATGGTTTGTACGCGGGGGGGCTCAGGGGCGGTCATGACGGTCAGGGTTCGATTGAAGGGGGGGCAAGGCACCCAGCTGTTCGCTCAGTTCGCGTGCGAGCTCACCAATCGACTGGATGAGCACGGCGCGACGGCGTGGCGACAGGCCGGCTTTGATGACACTCACGGCGACGGCGGCAATCGCTTCGCTCTGACCGGCACAGAAAACCGGCACGCCAAAACACTGCATGCCCTCGGCCGTTTCCTCATCGTCGACGGCATAGCCCTGCCGTCGTATGGATTTAAGTGTCCGCAAAAGCGCCGCACGGTCGGTGATGGTGTGCCGGGTCAGCCGTCGCAGTCGCGATGCAAACAAGGGCTGAAGGCTCGGATCGGGATAGGTCGAGAGCAGGGCCTTGCCGGTTGCGGCGCAGTGAGCGGGAAGCCGGCCGCCGACCTTGAAATGGACAGCCAGCGGCCGGTTGCCTTGCCGGCAGGCGAGATAGAGCACCTCCTCGCCCTCCAGGACCGCCAGCATGACGGTTTCGGTGGCGAGTGGACCGGCCGCGCTCGAGCGCGTCATGAACGCTGCAGTGACCTCGGACTGCAGCGAATGGGCGCTTGCCCACCGCAGCGGCCGGGGGCCCAGCGCAAACTGCCCCTCGGCGTTACGCCGTGCCAGATCAAGATGCACCAGCGTGCCGAGCAGCCCGTGCGCGCTGCTTTTGGGCAGGTCGAGTGCCCGGGCAAGTTCGGCCAGCGACATCGGGCGGCGCGAGGTGGCGAGCGCATCGATCAGCCGCACCGCGCGTTCCACAGCGGGGACCGGTCGAAGGCCGTTCGATTCCGGCGCGCGTTCAGTCATGTTTGACACCGTCGGCGGCAGCGATCAAGATTTGATGGGTTCAATGCGTGGAATGGTCGTTCAACAGGCTGAACACCAGCGATTGGATCCGATTTTTTCAGGAGAGGCAAGTGGCATTCGACAATACCCAGGCGGATTCCTGTATTGGGCACTGGATCGACGGGCGCATCCAGCCACCCACAGGTCAGTCGCGTCGTGCCCCGGTCTTTAATCCCGCGCTGGGTGCGGTTGCGCGCGAGGTGGCACTGGCCACGGCTGCCGAGGTCGAGCAGGCCGTCGCCAGCGCTCGTGCGGCCGCGCCCGCCTGGGCGGCCACGCCCGTTCTTCGGCGCGCCCGGGTGATGTTCCGATTCAAGGAGCTGATCGAGCGTCATGCCGATGAGCTCGCCGCGGTCATTACCGCCGAGCACGGCAAGGTCCTCTCGGATGCCCACGGTGAGATCACCCGAGGGCTCGAGGTGGTGGAATTTGCCTGCGGTATTCCGCAATTGCTCAAGGGCGAGTACAGCGAGCAGGTGGGCACCGGGATCGATATGTACTCGGTTCGACAGCCGCTCGGTGTCGCCGTGGGCATTACGCCGTTCAATTTCCCGGTGATGGTGCCGATGTGGATGTTCCCGGTGGCGATCGCCTGCGGCAACACCTTCATCCTGAAACCCTCCGAGCGCGATCCGTCTGCGTCCTTGTTGATGGCTCGCTGGCTGAAGGAGGCGGGGCTGCCCGACGGGGTCTTCAACGTCGTTCAGGGGGACCGCGACGCCGTGGATGCGCTCCTTGCGCACCCGGGCGTGGATGCCGTGAGCTTCGTGGGTTCGACGCCGATCGCCCGATACATCCACGAAACCGCGACCCGGCACGGTAAACGGGTTCAGGCACTGGGCGGCGCCAAGAACCACATGGTCGTGATGCCCGATGCCGACCTCGAGCAGGCGGTCGATGCGCTGGTCGGTGCGGCGTATGGCTCGGCCGGCGAGCGCTGCATGGCGATCTCGGTGGCGATCGCAGTGGGTGATGTGGCCGATCGACTGGTTGAGCGGCTCGCGCAGCGTGTGCCCGCCATTCGTATGGCGGACGGCACCGATCCGAGTGCAGAGATGGGTCCCCTGGTCACGCGCGCTCATGCCGACCGGGTGCTTGGCTACGTTGACTCGGGCGTGGCCGAAGGTGCAACACTGGTTGTGGACGGACGCGGTGCCGTTGTCGCGGGTCGCGAACAGGGCTTCTTTGTGGGGGGCTGCCTGTTCGATCATGTTCAGCCCTCGATGCGCATCTATCGTGAGGAAATCTTTGGCCCCGTGCTTTCGGTGGTCAGGGTCCCGGATTTCGAGGCCGCGCTGAGCCTGGTCAACGATCACGAGTTCGGCAATGGGTGCGCCATCTTCACGCGCGAAGGCGATGCGGCCCGCGAATTCGCCACCCGGGTCAAGATCGGCATGGTGGGGATCAATGTGCCCATCCCCGTGCCGCTGGCCTTCCATTCGTTTGGCGGGTGGAAAGCATCCCTGTTTGGCGACCACCACATTCATGGTCCGGAAGGGGTGAGGTTCTATACCCGCCTGAAAGCCGTCACTCAGCGCTGGCCCGCGGGAATCCGGGCCGGTGCCGAGTTCGTGATGCCCACCATGAAGTAAGCCGTTTTCCAAGGAGTATCAGGCGATGAGTGTGACGGTGCAATTGAAGAATCCGGAGTTGTTGCGTGCGCAGGCTGTGATCGACGGTCGGTGGGTCGATGCACAGAGCGGGGCGCGCTTTGCAGTTCATGATCCGGCGGATGGTTCCTTGATCGCCTGGGTGCCCGATATGGGCGCAGCCGACACGGCTGCAGCGATTGATGCGGCCGATCGTGCGCTGGGGCCCTGGCGTTCGCGTACCGCGAAGGATCGCGCATCGGTGTTGCGCCGCTGGTTCGAGCTGATCGTGGCGCACGCCGACGATCTGGCGCTGCTGATGACCCGCGAGCAGGGCAAGCCGCTTGCGGAGGCGCGCGGCGAGGTGCTCTATGGCGCCTCGTTTGTCGAGTGGTTTGCCGAGGAGGGCAAGCGTGCCTACGGCGAGATTGTGCCGACCTACGCAGCCGACCGTCGGATCATGGTCCTCAAGCAACCCATCGGGGTCTGCGGCGCCATCACGCCCTGGAATTTTCCGATTGCGATGATCACCCGCAAGGTGGCGCCGGCCCTGGCCGCGGGTTGCACCGTGGTCGCCAAACCCGCCGAGGCGACGCCCTTGTCTGCGCTCGCTCTGGCGGTTCTTGCGGAGCGGGCGGGTGTGCCAGCCGGCGTGTTCAATGTCATCACGGCGGATGCGGCGCACGCTCCGGAGATTGGTCAGACCCTGTGCGCGGATTCGCGTGTGCGCAAGATCTCGTTCACTGGCTCCACCGAGGTGGGACGAATCCTGTTGCGCCAGAGTGCTGACACGGTCAAGAAATTGTCGCTCGAGCTCGGCGGTAACGCGCCGTTCATCGTCTTCGATGATGCCGATATCGATGCGGCCGTCGAGGGCGCGCTCGCGTCCAAGTACCGTAATGCCGGTCAAACCTGTGTCTGTGCCAACCGACTGTATGTTCAGGACGGTGTGTATGAGGCGTTTGCCCGAAAGCTCGCTGACCGGGTCGCGCAGTTCAAGGTCGGGCCTGGGATCGAGCCCGATGTCCTGATCGGACCCTTGATCGAACCGGCCGCGCTCACCAAGGTCGAGGAACATGTGGCGGATGCCCTCGCTCAGGGTGCGCGCGTGTTGGTCGGGGGCGAGCGACATCCGCGCGGTGGGCTGTTTTACACGCCAACTGTCCTTGCCGATGTGACCCAGTCCATGCGTGTCGCTCGGGAGGAGACCTTCGGCCCCGTGGCCCCTTTGTTTCGATTCCATACCGAGGACGAGGCGATTGCGATGGCCAATGCCACCGAATTCGGACTCGCGGCCTATTTCTACGCCCGCGATGTCGGCCGGATCTTCAGGGTCGCCGAGGCGCTCGAGTCGGGGATGGTCTGCGTGAATAGCGGGCTCCTGTCGACCGAAGTTGCGCCCTTTGGTGGAGTCAAGCAGTCGGGCCTGGGCCGGGAAGGCGCGCGCCATGGGCTGGACGAGTACCTCGAGTTGAAATACCTTTGTCTGGCGGGCCTTTGAGGGCCGTGCACGGCGAGCGCCTGGCCGGATCGCGGGCTGGGCGGAGTGCGATGCGCGTTCGTGAGCGGGGTCGCCCCGCTCACTCCAGGAGAGCGATGTGAAGATTCGAGCGGCAGTGCTGCGACAGGTGGGTTTGCCGGCGCCTTATGCCCAGAGCCGTCCCTTGTCGATCGAAGAGGTGGAGCTCGATCCGCCTGGGCCGGGTGAGGTGCTGGTGCGGATTCGTGCGGCCGGGCTCTGTCACTCGGATCTTTCGGCGATCAATGGTGACCGACTCTGGCCGATGCCCCTGGTGGTGGGCCACGAAGCCGCGGGCGAAGTGGTCGAGCTGGGTGAGGGGGTCCAGGGGTCGTTTCAGCCGGGTGACCATGTGGTCATGATTTTTCGTCCGTCTTGCGGCTCGTGTGCGAGCTGCTCGGTGGGTCGGCCGGCCTTGTGCGGGCCGGGGGGCGAGTCCAATGCGGCGGGTGCCCTGTTGGGGGGCTATCGACGTTTGCAGATTCCGGGGGGCGCTGATGCGTCTGCGCGTCGTTTGAACCATCACCTGGGGTGCTCGGCCTTCGCCGAGTACGCGACGGTCTCGGCCCGTTCGCTCGTCAGGATTGATCCAGACCTGGCCTGGCATGAGGCGGCGCTCTTTGGCTGTGCCGTGATTACCGGGGCGGGTGCGGTCATCAATACGGCTCGGGTGCCGGCGGGCGCATCGGTGGCGGTGGTCGGTCTGGGGGGCGTGGGGTTCTCGAGCCTGTTGGCTGCTCGGGCCGCGGGCGCCCGAATGGTGGTGGCCGTCGATCGAATTCCGTCCAAGCTTGAGCGCGCGCGTGAGCTGGGTGCGACGCACTGTATCGACGCGCGAGACGACGATGCGCTCGAGCAGGTTCGGTCTGTCACGGGCGGCGGCGTCGAGTTTGCGTTTGAGATGGCCGGCAGCGTTCCGGCTCTGGATTTTGCCTATCGGATCACGGCCCGGGGGGGCACGACGGTCACGGCCGGATTGCCTCATCCCGATGCGCGCTGGGCCTTGCCCGCGGTGTCACTGACGGCGGAGGAACGCACGCTGAAGGGCAGCTACGTCGGATCGAGTGTGCCTACCCGGGATATTCCTCGCCTGATTGCGCTCTATCGGGCCGGTGTTTTGCCGGTCGATCGCTTGCTGTCTGAGCAGGTGTCACTGGATTCGATCAATGAGGCCCTCGATCGTCTGGCGCTGGGTGAGTCCATTCGCCAGGTGGTCATGATCTGAAGCAGCGTACGGGGGGCAGAGCATGGGCGTCCAGCACTTCGATTATGTGATCGTCGGGGGCGGCAGTGCGGGTTGCCTGCTCGCCAATCGGCTATCGGCCGATCCGTCCGTTCGGGTGTTGTTGCTCGAGGCCGGTGGGCGGGACAACTATCTCTGGATCCATATACCGGTCGGGTATCTCTACTGTATCGGCAACCCTCGTACGGACTGGATGTTTGCCACCGAACCCGATCCCGGGCTGGGCGGGCGATCCTTGCGCTACCCGAGGGGGAGGGTGCTCGGCGGGTGCTCCTCGATCAACGGCATGATCTACATGCGCGGCCAACGCGGTGACTATGACCGCTGGGCAGCGGAGGGCAATCCGGGCTGGAGTTGGGACGAGGTGCTGCCGCTTTTCCTTCGGCACGAAGATCATCATTCACTCGATCAGGGTGCGACGGATCCCATGCATGGGCACGGGGGCGAATGGCGGGTCGAGCGGCCCCGGGTGCGTTGGCAGATTCTTGATGCCTTTCAGGCGGCGGCGGCCGAGCAGGGGATTGCCCCGACGAGCGACTTCAACCGTGGGGACAACGCGGGGTGTGGCTATTTTGAAGTGAACCAGCGTCGAGGTGTTCGCTGGAATGCCTCGAAGGCCTTTCTGCGTCCCGTCGCGCATCGTCGCAATCTCACGGTGCAGACCGGTGCAACCGTGCTGGGGCTGATCTTCGCCGAAGATGGGTCCCGGCAGGTGGTCGGAGTGGAGTACGCGCTCGATGATGCAAAAGGCCTGCGTCAGCAGGTGCGGTCGGATCGCGAGGTCGTCCTTGCGGCGGGCGCCATCGGCAGTGCGGCCATTCTTCAAACTTCGGGTGTGGGTCCTGAGGCGCTGCTCCGTCGTGCTGGTATACCCGTTCGGCATGGGTTGGGCGGCGTTGGCCAGAACCTGCAGGACCATTTGCAGCTTCGCATGATCTATCGGGTGAGCGGTGTCCCGAGCCTCAACGAGCAGGCCGCACATTGGTGGGGTCGTGTGCGCATGGGGGTGCAGTATGCGTTCACCCGGAGCGGACCGATGGCCATGTCGCCCAGTCAGCTGGGCGCATTTGCCCGCTCATCGGCCGAGGTCTCCTCGCCTGATCTCGAGTACCATGTGCAACCGCTCTCGCTCGATCGCTTCGGTGAGCCGCTGCACCCCTTCCCTGCATTTACCGCATCGGTGTGTCATCTACGGCCCAGTTCAAGGGGGTCGGTCGAGATTGTCGGGCCCGATCCCTTTGTGGCGCCTCGGATTGCCCCCCGTTATCTGTCGACGGATCACGACAAGCAGGTGGCGGTCGAGGCGGTGCGCCTGACGCGTCGCATCGTGTCCTCAGCGGCGCTCGCACCCTACCAACCGCAGGAATATCTGCCCGGCGCCGAACACCAGTCCGATCAGGCGCTGGCTGACGCGGCGGGTCAGATCGGAACCACGATCTTTCATCCGGTGGGAACCTGCAAGATGGGGCACGCGTCAGACCCGCAGGCCGTGGTGGACGCGCGATTGAGGGTTCATGGCCTGTCAGGCATCCGGGTGATCGACGCATCGATCATGCCGACGATCACCTCGGGCAACACCAATGCCCCGACGCTGATGATCGCCGAGAAGGGTGCGGCGATGATGCTCGAGGACGCTCGCGTTGGGCTGGCTTGAGGCTTTCGCGGGCTGGAGATCCGGTCTGCCCAGGTCTGCCACGCTGATCAGGGGGGCCTTGGATCGGATCAGTCTGTGGGCGATCGGCTGCTGCGGGTACCGTTTGCCGGAGTTGATGCGCAATGGATGAGGTTGATGCGATCGTTGTGGGGGCCGGTGTCGTGGGCCTTGCGGTCGCTCGCGCGCTGGCCGTTCGCGGTCACGAGGTCCTGATCATCGAGCGGGAGTCCGCGATCGGGGTGCATACCAGTTCCCGCAATAGCGAGGTCATCCACGCGGGGCTCTACTACGCGCCCGGCTCATTGAAGGCCGAGTTGTGCGTCCGGGGTCGGCGCTTGCTCTACGACTACTGCAGGATCCGCGGCATCGCCCATCGACCATGCGGAAAGTTGATCGTCTCGACGGCCGCCGGCCAGGACAATGAGTTGGCGAGGATTGCGACGCGGGCGCAGGCGGCCGAAGCCGGGCCGCTGCACTGGCTATCCGGCGCGGAGGCGAGGGCAATGGAGCCGGCCCTCCGGGCCGAGCGCGCCTTGTGGTCGCCTTCGACCGGCGTGCTCGACAGTCACGGTCTGATGCTCGCGTATCTTGGGGAGGCGCAGGACCATGGCGCGGTGCTGGTGTTGAGGTCGGAGGTGCGTCGAGCCAGCCCTCAGCCCGACGGGCGCTTGAGGGTCGAAGTCGAGGGGACGGATGGGCGTGTCTCGCTGATTGCGCGTCATCTGATCAATGCGGCGGGATTGTTTGCCAGTCAATTGGCGGCACGGGTCGACGGCTTGTCAAGCGATGCGATCCCCGAGACTCGTTTCGCAAAGGGCAATTACTTTTCCTTGATCGGACGTTCGCCCTTCACCCGCCTGATTTACCCCGTCCCGAACGAGGCGGGCTTGGGGGTTCATCTCACCCTTGACCTGGGGGGGCGTGCGCGCTTCGGGCCGGATGTCGAGTGGGTGGATGCCCTCGAGTACTCGGTCGACCCCCGGCGTGCAGACGATTTCTACGCAGATATTCGAACCTATTGGCCGGGCCTCCCGGATTCGGCCTTGTGTGCCGATTACGCAGGGATTCGGCCCAAGCTCGTCGGCGCGGGCGCGGTCGCGGCTGACTTTCGGATCGATGGGCCGGCGCAGCATGGTGTTGCGGGGCTGGTCAACCTGTTCGGGATCGAGTCTCCCGGCTTGACTGCAAGCCTGGCGATTGCGGAGACCGTCCTCGAACGGATGCGGGCAGGCGAGTCGTAGTCGGCTGCCCGGGCATTTGTCGTGCGTTGCTCCTCGGGCGGGGTTGTGTTTCACGTGAAACATTCGCGTGTCATGCCCTCGATACGGGGGCGGCAGCGCACCTCGGCGTGAGGCCGGTTGGTGCGCCGCCGCAGGGCATCGAGGACGCGCTTTCGGTTGCCAGTCGGTTATTGGACCTTGGTGCACGACGACATCCGAATCATCAGGGTCGGTTGCGGCACGGTCTCTACTGGGGTGATGGTGAGCACGATCGGGCGGTGGCTGCAGTTGGTGTGCGGAGCTGGGACCCGCCGAGGCGCACCCCCCCGCTGTTCCTGTGTTTCACGTGAAACAGGGGTCAGGGCGAGCGCCGGAGCGAAGGCCACCCGATCGCTGTAGTGCCTGCAGGCCCGTTCGGTCGGACGGGCCGAGGGTTCGTAACTCGCCCCGCCGGGTCAGGCGGCCCCGCCGTGTGGGTGGCGGAGGGACGCCGCTGCGGTCTGCGCTGCACGCTATACAAGGCCTTTCGCGCGGGCAGGATCCGCACACGACCTCCGAGGTTCCTGTGTTTCACGTGAAACAGGAGGTCAGACCGTGCGCTACACATCCCGGGCGATTTCCGCTAGGATGCGCTCCCTTGTGTGGGTGAGGCACAGCAATGAATTTCCCGAATGCATTCGATGTAATCGTGATCGGCGGCGGTCACGCCGGGACCGAGGCCGCGCTGGCTGCAGCACGAATGGGTTGTCGAACCTTGCTACTGACGCATAGCCTTGAAACCCTGGGCCAAATGAGCTGTAACCCCTCAATTGGTGGCATTGGTAAAGGCCATCTGGTCAAGGAGATTGATGCGCTTGGGGGCGCGATGGCCCAGGCGACCGATGAGGCCGGCATTCAGTTTCGGATACTGAATTCCAGCAAGGGCCCTGCGGTGCGCGCGACCCGGGCGCAGGCTGATCGAGTCTTGTATCGCCAGGCGATTCGTACCCGGCTCGAGCGGCAAGAGAATCTTTGGCTGTTCCAATCGGCCGTGGACGATCTGTTGGTTGAGCAGGGCAGGGTCGTGGGTGCGGTGACCCAGTTGGGTGTCCGCTTTTCGGCGCGCGCAGTCGTCCTGACGGTGGGCACCTTCCTGAACGGCTTGATCCATGTGGGCATGTCTCACCACAGCGCGGGTCGGGCGGGCGACCCGCCGTCCATTGCGCTGGCGCAGCGCCTCAAGGCGCTCGATCTTCCGCAGGGTCGCCTCAAGACGGGTACCCCTCCTCGGATCGATGGGCGGACAATCGATTTCAACGTGTGTGAGGAACAGCCGGGCGACCTCGACCCCGTCCCGGTGTTCTCCTTTCTGGGGCATCCTGAACAGCACCCCCGGCAATTGCCTTGCTGGATCACACACACTCAGGAGACGACGCACGACATTATTCGAGCCGGGCTGGACCGCAGTCCATTGTTTGCAGGGGTGATTGAGGGCGTCGGGCCGCGCTACTGCCCATCGATCGAGGACAAGGTGCATCGATTTGCACACAAGAATTCGCACCAGATCTTCCTCGAGCCTGAAGGTCTGACGACCCACGAGTACTACCCAAACGGGATTTCAACGAGTCTGCCTTTCGATGTACAGCTGGCACTGGTTCATTCCATACCGGGGCTCGAGAACGCACATCTTCTTCGCCCTGGATATGCCATCGAGTACGACTATTTTGACCCCCGGGCCCTGCAGCCGTCTCTTGAGACCCGTTCACTGGCCGGGCTGTTTTTTGCGGGGCAAATCAACGGGACGACAGGCTATGAGGAGGCGGCTGCGCAGGGCATGCTGGCCGGGATCAATGCCGCGCGCCAGGTCACCCATCGGGAGCCGTGGGTGCCGCGACGGGATCAGGCCTACCTGGGGGTACTGGTCGATGATCTGGTCACGCAGGGGGTGTCCGAGCCCTACCGCATGTTTACCAGTCGTGCGGAGTACCGACTCAGTTTGCGCGAAGATAACGCTGATCTGCGATTGACTGCGATCGGCCGCGAGCTCGGTTGCGTGGATGACGCCCGTTGGGACGCGTTTTGCCGTAAGCGCGATCGGATCGACGCCGAGATGCAGCGGCTGCGGGACACCTGGATCAATCCGAAAATGTTCCCGCCTGAGCGCGCCCAGCAGCTTTTCGGCCAGGCGATTGAGCGCGAATACAACCTGGCGGATATGTTGCGTCGGCCCGAGGTGTCGTATGCGGCCATCGCCGAGGCCATGCCCGGTGCGCCTGATGCTTCCGAGGTCATCGAGCAGGTCGAAATCCAGGTGAAATACTCGGGCTACATCGCTCGTCAACAAGTGGAGATCGAACGCCAGGAGCGTCACGAGACCCTCGCGCTGCCTGAGGATCTGGATTACTTTGCGGTTCGCGGCCTATCCATCGAAGTGCAGCAAAAGCTCACGAAGTCTCGTCCGCAAACCCTGGGGCAGGCCGGACGTATTTCGGGCATCACCCCTGCGGCCCTGTCACTTTTGCGCATCCACCTGAAGAAGCGGTCAGCGCCGCGTTCAGACCCCCGTTCCCATGCGGCCTGATTGCTGATGTCTGTCGGCGCCAAACAGCAGACCGGTTCGCATGATGTTCGGCGTGGCGCCGACACGGAACCGCTCGCGCAGGGTCTCGCCGAGGGCTTGGCGGGTCTCGGGCTTGCAATCGCGCCACAGGCGCAGGCAAAACTGCTGCAGTACTGTGCACTGCTGATCAAGTGGAATCGGGTCTACAACCTGTCAGCGATCCGGGAACCCGGGCGCATCCTCACCCATCACCTGCTGGACAGTCTCGCGGTGCTCAAGCGTATTCAAGAGGATCCCGCGTTGGGCGACACCCGCTGCCGCGTGCTCGATGTGGGGAGTGGCGCAGGCCTGCCCGGCATCCCCCTTGCCCTTGCGTGCGATTCGCTGGAGCTTGAACTGGTGGAACCCGTGGGCAAGAAGGCCGCGTTTCTTCGCCAATCCGTGATCGAACTCGGACTATCAGCACGAGTGACGGTCCATGCCCACCCGGTCGAGCAGATTGACCGGCGCCAGCCGGATCTGATCATCTGTCGCGCCTTTGCCAGCCTCGCCGATTATGTCCGGTCGATTGAGGGCCAACTGGAGTCGAAGACCCGGATTTGGGCGATGAAGGGTAAATACCCGAGCGATGAGATCTCTGCCCTGGATGCGCCGTGGCGTGTCGACTGGGTTTATCCTCTCGAAGTACCCGGCGTCGACGGCGAGCGCCATCTTCTTGAACTGACACGATCCCCGCGCCTTGCGCCGGAGGGCTGAGCATGGCTCGAATCCTAGCAATCGCAAATCAGAAGGGTGGGGTGGGCAAGACCACAACCAGCGTCAATCTGTCTGCGGCCTTGGCCCAGTTGGGGCGTCGTGTCCTGCTGGTCGACCTCGACCCGCAGGGTAATGCCACGACCGGGAGCGGGATCGACAAGCGCGGTTTGGCCGGTGGGGTCTATCCGGTCCTGATCGGACAGCAGACGGTCGAGCAGGCGGCCTTGCCCGCGGGCTCGGGAGGCTATGCGGTGCTTGCCGCCAATCGTGAGCTGGCCGGTGCGGAGATCGACCTGGTTGATCTCGACGCCCGCGAGCGTCGCCTTGCTCAGGCGCTGAGCGTCGTGGATCGACAGTACGATCATGTGGTGATCGATTGCCCGCCCTCCCTGTCCTTGCTCACGCTGAATGGTCTGTGCGCGGCCCGCGACGTGATGATTCCGATGCAGTGCGAATACTATGCGCTTGAGGGCCTTTCAGACCTGGTCAATACGCTTCGGAAAGTGCGTGCTAACTTCAATCCCTCTCTCGAAATTCTGGGCTTGTTACGTGTGATGTACGATCCCCGGATCGCACTGGCCCAGCAAGTGGCGGCGCAACTCGAACAGCACTTCGGGTCGCGCGTCTTCAGCGCCGTCATCCCACGCAACGTTCGCCTCGCCGAAGCCCCCAGCCATGG
Organism: Pseudomonadota bacterium; assembly: GCA_039800205.1. Lineage (GTDB taxonomy): Bacteria > Pseudomonadota > Gammaproteobacteria > Burkholderiales > Burkholderiaceae_E > SYIM01. The sequence goes on from JBDLRB010000189.1 coordinate 41,986, forward strand.
CCAGCCTGGGCTGATCTACGATCCGGGTTCTCGGGGTGCCCAGGCGTATCTGGCGTGCGCTCGCGAATTGCTGGCCCGGCTCGACGCCGAGCAGAGCGCCCCACCGAAGGCGTCTCGCCCAACGCGAAAGGAATCCTCAACATGAGTCGAAGTCGAACCAAGGGCTTGGGACGGGGGCTCGATACCCTCCTGGGTCAGGATGTCGTTGTGGCCGCTTCTCCCTCGGACGCTGCAAGTGAGGGGCTGCGAGACGTGTCCCTGGATGCACTGGTGCCGGGTCGATATCAGCCCCGTACCCGGATGGATGAGTCGGCCCTGCAGGAGCTGGCCGCATCGATTCGTCAGCATGGCCTCATGCAACCGATCGTTGTCCGCGCATTGCCCGCCTCAAAATGGGAGATCATCGCCGGCGAGCGCCGTTTTCGTGCCGCCCGCCTGGCCGGCCTCGCACAGGTTCCCGTCCTGGTTCGCCAGGTTGCCGATCAGGACGCGCTCGCCCTGGCGCTGATCGAGAACATCCAGCGCGAAGATCTCAACCCCCTTGAAGAAGCCCGGGCGATTCGTCGATTGATCGATGAATTCGGATATACGCATGAGCAGGCGGCCGAGTCGATCGGTCGGTCCCGCAGCGCCACCAGTAACCTGCTGCGTCTGTTACAGCTGGCCGAGCCCGTGCAGACGATGTTGCTGGCGGGCGATCTGGAGATGGGGCATGCTCGTGCGCTGCTGCCCTTGCCGGCTGCTCGACAGACGATGTTGGCCGCCGAGATCCACGCCCGACGTATGTCGGTTCGAGACGCCGAGCGCCTTGCACAGCGCCATCTCGCCGAATCCGAGGCGAGCCGTACGTCTCCTGCACGGGGTCCGGCTGCGCAGGGATCGCATGCGAGGGACATTGCGCGAATCGAAGAGCGGCTGGCCGACCTGCTCGCGACCCGAGTCCAGATCCGCCAGGGGGCGCGCGGCACGGGCACCCTGACCGTGCATTTCAGCGATAGCCAACACTTTGGCGCCTTGATCGAGCGGCTGACGCTCAACGCCGCACTGGACGACTAGCCCCGCGGCGCGGGCTGAGGGTCAGATCCCGCGGCCCCGCTGGGTGCGCGCGAGATAGTCTGCCCGATCGATGGACTGGATCTCAACCTCGCGAAGGGCCCCCTCCTGGAGCACGCGAAGCGTCAGCCGAGTGCCCGCTGGCCCGGTCGCCTGGATTCGCCGGTACATCTCAGTCTGATCGGACACACGCGCCTGGCCGACTTCGAGCACGATCGCACCCTTCGTCAGACCACTGCGTGCGGCCGGACTGTCTGCCTGGACACGGGTGACGATCAGGTTGCCGTGGATCAACTCGGTCTGTATCCCAAGCCACGGCTGCGCATTCTGGCTCCGTCGGCCCTTTTCGATTAATTCGGCCAGCACGGGTTTGACCAGATTGACGGGGACGTACAGGTTGCCCGGAACGCCTGCACGGTCTGCCGCCGCATCCTGAACCACCATCGAACCGATCCCGATCAGCTTGCCATCCCGCGCGAACAAGGCCGCACCACTCCAGTTGTTGACGGGCGGAAACGTGAAGAGCGGCTTCTCGAGCAGATATTCCCAGCCGCCGACAAAGGGCTTTCTGGAAAGCACCATCAGCTCGGTGATCTCGCGTTCGCCCTGGCCGAGCGTCAACACGTGGCTTCGCTCTGAAACCGCATCCGAATCACCTAGCTCAAGGGGTTCGATCCGCAGGGGTAGCAGGGTCCGGACGAGCCCGAAGCCACTCTGGTGGTCGTACGCCGCAGTCGTGGCTGGAATGCGACGGCCCTGAGGCGTGACGATGTCAATCTTGTCGGTTTCAAGGACCAGATAACCGATGGTCAACACGACGTTCTCACCGATCACCACGCCGGTCCCGAGGCGATTGCGCCCGAGTGAAGCCGTCGCTGCGGAATCGGCCGGTGCGTGCGCTTCGATCCGAACGACCGCAGCCATCAGCGCACCGGTGTCGGGCCGCGTGCGCACATCGCCCGGCCGCGTCTGCGGCGTGACCGGTGTGCCGGGTGGGGTGAGGCTCGATGAGCGTCCGTCACGTTCCGGGGCGGCCGCAAGAGGCCGCGACAGGCCGATGGCCAGAAGCCCCGCAACACACATCGCCCCGAGTGCGATGGACACTCGCCCGATGCGCCCGGGCGATACAGCTGAACGGAACATCTTGGGTACTCCGGAGAAGAGTCAATCATTGTCCACGCCGATCGACCGAAGACAGGAGAATCCCCGCATCCTGGACTCCGCCGATTCAGGTGAATTTGACCACACCGCACCCGCATGTTAAAATTAAGGGCTTTTTGCAGTGCGCAATGAATTTTGTCACGCCGACGCTGTTACTCCAGTCGTTCGGTCACCGCTTGCGGTCGAGTGCGGTCAACGGGGCGGCCGGAGGTGAGTGTGCGGAACGCGGTTTCGGGGGTGCCCGGGCCGGGAAACGCTGATCCACGGTCGAAGCACGCTGAGACACAAAATCAGGGCACACTCAGAAAGCGCCGGATCGTTCGGTCGGGGGGTCGCGGGTCAGGTGGTCCGATGTCTGCGGTAATTGGTATCCAGTTGTTGGTCTTGTGTCTTGTTGCGTCAGTCACGGCCGCATTCTGGGGGTCCGTTCAGGCAGTGCATCTGGTCCTGGGGGGGTTGGCAGCCTGGGTGCCCAATGCGCTCTTCGCGCTACGGCTCGCACTGTCCAGGCATCAGCGTCCCGAGTCTGGCCCGGTCATCTTCTTCGTCGGTGAATTTGCAAAGATTGGCGTGACGGTCGGGTTGATGGCCCTCACGGTGTTGAATGTGCCGGATCTGAACTGGCTCGCCTGGTTGGTGGGCCTGATTGTGGTGGTCAAGGCACAGTTGTTGTTGGGCGTGCGGGCCTTGATCTGAGCGGCATGCTCTTGGGTTTTCGTGTTCGACAGGCGTTTGGTTTTTTGGACTTCTTCAGGCGGAACTAGACATGGCAGCAGCTGCGAGCGCTCCCACTCCATCCGAGTACATCGTCCACCATCTGGCGCACCTCAACTCTTCCGGCGCTGCCCAGAAGAGCATCGTCGATTTCACGGTCATCAACTTTGACACGGTGTTCTACTCCGTCCTGACGGCCGCCCTCGCCGGTTGGCTGATGTACCTGGCGGCCCGTCGGGTTCATGCAGGCGTGCCGGACCGTTTCCTGGGCGCGATCGAATCTCTGGTTGAGATGGTGCACGAGCAGGCCCGTTCAATCGTCAAGGGTGATATCTCCTACATCGCGCCGCTGGCGCTATGCTCTTTTCTCTGGATCGTCCTGATGAACACGATGGACCTGATCCCGGTTGACCTGCTGCCCCGGGTGGGCGAGCTTCTGGGTCTCCACTACATGCGGGTGGTGCCGACCGCCGATCTCAACGGGACCTTGTCACTGGCCCTGGTCATTCTGGGTTTGTCGATTTACTACGGCATCAAGGTCAAGGGCCTGGGACACTTCCTGCACGAGCTCGTGACGGCGCCCTTTGGGACCTCCAGGAACCCGATCTTCGCAATCGTGCTGGGGGCGATCAACCTGGTGATGCAACTGATCGAGTACCTCGCCAAGACCGTGTCGCTCGGCATGCGGTTGTTCGGCAACATGTTTGCCGGCGAGCTGGTCTTCATGCTGATTGCGCTCCTGGGCGCGACGGCCACCTGGTGGGGCTTTGGCCTTCACTTTGTCACGGGTCTGGGCTGGGCGATTTTCCACATTCTGGTCATCGCGCTTCAAGGGTTCATCTTCATGATGCTGACCCTCGTTTATCTGGGCCAGGCACACGAAGCACACTGAGTGACGGTTCGCCGTCACCGAACATCGATTCTCAACCACTGTCCACAAATCGGAACTTTCACTAGGAGTCATCATGACCAACGTTGCTCTCGTCGCGATTGCCTGCGGACTGATCATCGGACTGGGCGCCCTCGGGGCCTGTATCGGGATCGGCATGATGGGCGGCAAGTACATCGAGGGTGCAGCCCGGCAACCCGAGCTGATGGACAAGCTGCAGACCAAGATGTTTCTGCTGGCTGGCCTGATCGATGCCGCATTCCTGATCGGCGTCGGTATTGCGATGATGTTCGCCTTCGCCAACCCGTTCCAGGGCTGAGCCTGGTTTTGGTCAACGTCTATCCTGAAGGGGGTCGTTCGTGAATCTCAACGCGACGCTCATCGCCCAGATCATCGTATTCCTTGCGCTGTGGTGGTTTACCGCCCGATTCGTCTGGCCGCCGATTACCAAGGCGCTTGACGAGCGCAGCCAGCGAATCGCCGCGGGTCTCGCCGCCGCTGACAAGGCCAAGTCCGAATTGCGGGCCGCCGAGTTGCGGGTCGAGCAGGAACTGGCCCAGGCCCGCGCGGGCGCGGCCGACGTCCGGTCGGCGGCTGAAAAGCAGGCCGCGCAACTGATCGACCGTGCCCGGGAAGAGGCCGCTGCGATCGTTGCGGCCGCCCGAAAAGCCGCAGAAGACGAAGCCGTGCTCGCCTCCCAGAAAGCGCGCGAGCAGCTGCGCGAACAAGTCGCGTTACTGGCTGTCGCGGGCGCCGAGCGCATCCTGCGGACAGAGATTGACGCGGCCCGGCACGGTGACCTGCTGGCCCACCTGAAATCCGAGCTCCGCTGAGCGATACAGGAATCCGTCATGGCTGAATCGCTCACCATTGCCCGGCCCTACGCGGAAGCGGCCTTCAGGTATGCGCGCGAGGCTGCGCAGCTGTCCGAATGGTCTTCCGCGCTGGCACGGGTGGCTGAGGTCGTTGCGCAGGACAGCGCGCGCGATCTCCTCGCTCAGCCGGCCTTGAGCGCTGCTCAACGCGCCGACCTGATTGCCGAGGTGGCGGGTGCGCTGGATGCCTCCCAGCGCAATTTTCTGACCTTGCTCGCGCAGAATGAACGCCTGTCGCTGATGGCCGACATCGCGCAACTGTTCGAAGGTCTTCGCAACGAACACGAAGGCCTGATCGAGGCGCAGGTCACCTCCGCATTTCCGATCGACGATGCGCAACTCGCATCGATTGTTTCGGTGCTGTCGGAACGTTACAAGCGGCACATCAAGGCCAGCGTCACCGTCGATTCGCAACTCATCGGCGGGGTATCGATCCGCCTCGGTGACGAAGTGATCGACGCGTCGGTCCGTGGCAAGCTCTCGCAGATGGCGAGTGCGCTCAAAGCTTAAGCAATCTGGGGAAACCTCATGCAACTCAATCCCGCCGAGATCAGCGAACTGCTGAAAAGCAAGATCAAGGACCTCAACGTCTCCGCTGACACGCGCAATCAGGGCACGGTCGTGTCGGTGACAGACGGCATCTGCCGCATTCACGGTCTGTCTGACGTCATGCAGGGCGAGATGATCGAATTCCCGGGCGACACGTTCGGGCTGGCACTCAACCTCGAACGCGACTCGGTCGGCGCGGTGGTGCTGGGCAATTACGAGCACATCGTCGAAGGCGACGTCGTCAAGGCAACAGGCCGCATCCTGGAAGTCCCAGTGGGGCCCGAGCTGATTGGTCGCGTTGTCAACTCACTGGGTCATCCGATTGACGGTAAAGGCCCGGTCAACGCCAAGCTGACCGACGTCATCGAAAAGGTTGCGCCCGGCGTGATCGCACGGCGCTCGGTCTCGCAGCCGGTTCAGACCGGACTGAAGGCGATTGACGCGATGGTCCCGATCGGCCGCGGCCAGCGGGAGCTGATCATCGGTGACCGCCAGACCGGTAAGACCGCTGTTGCGGTTGATACGATCATCAACCAGAAAGGCAAAGATCTGGTCTGCGTGTACGTCGCAGTCGGCCAGAAGGCCTCGACCATCGCCAACGTGGTGCGCAAGCTCCAGGAAACCGGCGCGATGGAGTACACCATCGTCGTCGCTGCAACGGCGTCTGAATCTGCAGCGATGCAGTACATCGCGCCCTACTCGGGCTGCACGATGGGTGAGTACTTCCGCGACCGCGGCCAGGATGCGCTGATCATTTACGACGATCTGACCAAGCAGGCCTGGGCCTATCGGCAGGTGTCCTTGCTCCTCCGCCGCCCGCCGGGCCGCGAGGCCTACCCTGGCGACGTCTTCTATCTGCACTCTCGCTTGCTTGAGCGCGCCGCGCGGGTCAACGAGGAATACGTCGAGAAGTTCACCAATGGCGAAGTCAAGGGCAAGACGGGTTCGCTGACGGCGCTGCCGATCATCGAGACGCAAGCGGGTGACGTCTCGGCCTTCGTTCCCACCAACGTGATCTCGATCACCGACGGCCAGATCTTCCTTGAGACCGATCTGTTCAACGCCGGCATCCGTCCCGCCATCAACGCCGGTATTTCGGTGTCACGGGTGGGGGGTGCGGCCCAGACCGATATCATCAAGCGTCTGGGGGGCGGTGTTCGTCTGGCCCTCGCGCAGTACCGTGAGCTTGCAGCGTTTGCGCAGTTTGCCTCCGACCTCGACGAAGCCACCCGGAAGCAGCTCGAGCGCGGACGGCTGGTCACCGAGCTGATGAAGCAACCCCAGTACCAGCCCTTGCAGGTCTGGGAGATGGCTTTGACGCTGTTCGCGGTCAACAACGGCTACTTCGATGACATCGAGGTCCCCAAGGCGCTCGCCGCCGAAAAGGCGATTCGCGACTTTGCTTCGAGCCGCTATGCCGCGCTCGTCGAAGAAATCGAACGCGACAAGAAGCTCTCCAAGGACATCGAGGCCAAGCTGCACGAGATGCTGAAGGACTTCAAGAAGACCGGCGCCTACTGAACATGCTCGAAGCAGGCGGGACCCGCGTTCGTTACGGCGACTGCAGGCCCCGCTGCCAGGCTCACACAGGAATCTGATCAATGCCCGGCTCAAAAGAGATTCGGACCAAGATCAAGAGCGTGCAAAACACGCGCAAGATCACCAAGGCGATGGAGATGGTCGCCGCATCCAAGATGCGCAAGGCGCAGGAGCGGATGCGGCAGGCCCGGCCCTATGGGGACAAGATCCGCAACGTCGCGGCTCACCTCGCGCAGGCCAACTCCGAGTACCGTCACCCCTATCTCGTACCGCACGGCGAGCTCAAGCGTGTGGGCACGATCGTCGTGACCACCGACAAGGGTCTGTGTGGCGGCCTGAACACCAACGTCCTGCGGCTGGTGACACAGCGGCTGCGTGATTTCGACCGGCAGTCGGTGACGGTTCAGGCCACTGCGATTGGTAACAAGGGCTTCGGTTTTCTGTCGCGGATCGGCGTGAAGGTGGTCTCGCACGTGGTCCAACTGGGCGACACGCCTCACCTCGAGCGCCTGATCGGGGCCGTCAAACTGCAACTCGACGCCTACGAAAAGGGCGAGGTCGATGCGGTATACCTCGCGTACACCCGATTCATCAACACGATGAAACAGGAGCCGGTCTTCGAGCAGTTGCTTCCGCTCGACCCGGAAAAGCTGAAGGAAGACCAGCGGTCGTTCTCGTGGGATTACCTGTACGAACCCGATGCAGCATCGGTTCTCGATGAGCTTCTGGTTCGCTATGTGGAAGCCCTGGTGTATCAGGCGCTGGCCGAGAACATGGCTTCCGAGCAGAGCGCCCGGATGGTGGCCATGAAGGCTGCCTCCGACAATGCGAAAAAGGTCATTGACGACCTTCAGCTGTCTTACAACAAGGCCCGTCAGGCGGCGATCACCAAAGAGCTGTCCGAGATTGTCGGCGGCGCTGCGGCCGTCTGAGCGCCGCCCCCACCCATTTCAATCAATTCAAGCCTCGAGCGATTACGAACAGGAAGGCGAACATGGCAAACGGTCAAATCGTTCAGTGCATCGGCGCTGTCGTCGACATCCAGTTTCCCCGGGACGCGATGCCCAGGGTCTACGATGCGCTGGTGCTTCAGGACGCGGGCAACAGTCTGGCTGAGCCCGGTCTGACATTCGAAGTGCAGCAACAGCTGGGCGATGGCGTCGTCCGTACGATCGCGCTGGGCTCTTCCGATGGTCTGCGTCGGGGTATGGCGGTCGCCAGCACCGGCGCGCCCATTTCGGTGCCGGTCGGATCTGCGACGCTTGGCCGGATCATGGACGTGCTGGGGCGGCCCATCGACGAAGCCGGTCCGATCGCGACCGAAGAGCGTCGGGCGATCCACCAGAAGGCCCCCAGTTTCGAAGACCTGAAGCCCTCAGTTGAACTGCTCCCCACCGGCATCAAGGTGATTGACCTGATCTGTCCGTTCGCCAAGGGCGGCAAGATCGGTCTGTTCGGGGGTGCAGGGGTCGGCAAGACCGTCAACATGATGGAGCTGATCAACAACATCGCCAAGAGCTACGGCGGCTACTCGGTGTTTGCCGGCGTGGGCGAGCGCACGCGTGAGGGCAACGACTTCTACCACGAGATGGATGAGTCCAAGGTCCTCGACAAGGTCGCCATGGTGTTCGGTCAGATGAACGAGCCCCCGGGTAACCGTTTGCGCGTTGCGCTGACCGGCTTGACGATGGCTGAGAAATTCCGTGACGAGGGCCGGGACATCCTGCTCTTTATCGACAACATCTATCGCTACACCCTGGCGGGTACCGAAGTGTCGGCGCTCCTGGGTCGGATGCCCTCTGCGGTCGGTTATCAGCCGACGCTGGCCGAAGAAATGGGCAAGCTGCAGGAGCGGATCACCTCCACCAAGGTGGGTTCGATCACCTCCATCCAGGCCGTGTACGTGCCGGCGGACGATCTGACCGATCCGTCGCCTGCGACCACCTTCGGTCACCTCGACGCCACGGTCGTCTTGTCGCGGGACATCGCCGCGCTCGGTATTTATCCTGCGGTTGACCCGCTCGATTCGACCAGCCGTCAGCTCGACCCCTACGTCATCGGCGAAGAGCACTACAACACCACGCGTCGTGTTCAGGCAACACTGCAGCGCTACAAGGAACTGCGCGACATCATCGCCATTCTGGGTATGGACGAATTGTCCCCCGAGGACAAGCAGGCGGTGGCCCGTGCGCGCAAGATCCAGCGCTTCCTGTCCCAGCCGTTCAACGTGGCTGAGGTGTTCACGGGCTCGCCCGGCAAGATCGTTCCGCTCAAGGACACGATTCGCGGCTTCCAGATGATCGTCAACGGCGAGTGTGATCACTTGCCCGAGCAGGCCTTCTACATGGTCGGCGCGATCGAAGAAGCCTTCGAAAAAGCCAAGTCCCTCCAGTAATCCGCCACCCGGAACACGCTCATGGCCAACACGATTCATGTCGACGTCGTCAGCGCCGAGGCGTCGATCTTCGACGGCGAGGCCGAATTCGTCGCCCTCCCGGGCGAATCGGGTGAACTCGGCATCTATCCTCAGCACACGCCGCTGATCACCCGAATTCGGCCCGGCGCGGTTCGCATCAAGCTTGCGGGCGAGGCGCGCGAAGAGCTGGTGTTCGTGGCAGGGGGCATCCTCGAGGTCCAGCCCATGCGGGTGACCGTCCTCGCCGATACCGCCATTCGAGGGGCGGATCTTGACGAAGCCAAGGCAGAGGAAGCCAAGCGGCTCGCCGAAGAGGCCGTGGTGAACCGGGCAGGGACGGTCGATTACGCAAAGGCACAAGCCGAACTGGCCGCGGCCATCGCACAGATCGCCGCCATCCGGAAGCTCCGCGGCCGAAACTGAGCCCGGTCACGTGTCGGGCTGATCGCTTGCTCGCGGATCCGCCGCGGGAGATCCCTCTCACAGGCCGCCGTCCAGGCGGCCTGTGTGCTTTACGGAATGCGTGTTGTCCGACGTGCGGATAACCTGCCCAATCATTTGCAAAGGCCTCGCCGCCCGCACTTGAGCACAACGCAAGGCGTGTCGCCGCCTGCCGGCCAGACTCGGTTCTCCACCCACCGGAGAGCCGAACGTGAGAAGCCCGCTTTCAATCCGCAGTTCCAGCGAACCGCGCCCTGTGCTGGACGTTTGCCTGGGTACGCGACCCGAAATCATCAAGATGGCCCCGGTGATCCAGGCACTCCGCCGCCGGGGCCTCGCACCCAGAATCATCCATACCGGGCAGCACAAGGAGCTCGCTTGGCCGCTCTATCAGTATTTTGATCTGGAGCCCGAGGTCGAGCTCGAGCGGGGCGCCGAGGGGCAGGGACTCGCCGGGCTGAGCGCGGGGCTCCTGAAGGGTCTCGATCGCGTCCTTGAGCAATCGCCGCCGCAGGCGATGCTGGTTCATGGTGACACCACCACCGCCGCCATGGCGGCCCTTGCATCGTTCTATCGCAACATTCCGGTGGCGCATGTGGAGGCGGGACTGCGCTCGCACCGGCGGGATGACCCCTTTCCCGAAGAGCTCAACCGCAGTCTGATCGCCCGGCTGGCCCGCTGGCACTTCGCGCCGTCCGAGACGGCGGTGCGGAATCTGTACCGGGAAGGCATCGACCCGGAAAGCACCTTTCTGGTGGGCAATACGATCGTCGATGCCACCCAGGCCGCCCTCGAGCGTCGCAGGGCATCCCTCGCGGCCGCTGCTCATGGGCTCGGGTTGAATCCGCACCGAAGCGTGCCGGCCGCCGAGCCCGGCGCGGGGCGGCCTTCGGCGGACGCGTCCACTCAGACGCCGTCGCCGACCCAACCCCGCCTCGTTCTCGTGACCCTCCACCGCAGAGAAAACTGGGGAGAAACCGTGGCGGGAATCAGCCGGGCCATTTTCGCGCTGGTGCAGGCCCATCCCGAGCTCGAGGTCGTCTGGCCGCTACACGCCAACCCGGTGCTCGCAGAGTCGATTCGCGAGCAAGCGAAATCGTACCCGCCTGAGCGGCTGAGCCGCTGCCATCTGGTGGCCCCCCTCGATTACCCGGAACTGATCGATCTGCTGGCCCACGCCTGGCTGGTCATCACCGATTCTGGCGGTCTTCAGGAGGAGGCCTGTGCACTCAAGGTGCCGGCGCTGGTGACCCGAACCCACACCGAACGGCCTGAACTGATCGACCTCGGGGCCGGTCGCCTGGTGGGGACCGACCCCTTGAATCTGATTCGGGAGTTCGAAGGCTTGTGGCGTGACCCTGCGCGCCATGCGGCCATGTGTCAGGGGGTGAATCCCTATGGCGATGGCCGTGCCGCAGAACGCATTGCGACGGTGCTGGCCGAATCGCTCGCCGGACCGCACGCCTTCGAGCACGCATCCGTCGCCGGCCGACCCCCTCCGCCCCGTCAGCCCTCGGCGCATCGGCGCGCGGCTCTCCTTGCACGACCCGCCCATCGGCCTGCGCCGCATGAGGTGCGCGGGTCCGCCTGGACGGGTCTGCGACCCTCAGGCGAACTGCCGCACGGCGCGGAGCAGAGCGTCCTTGCCGCGTATCCAGTCGAGCACAGGGACGACCCGCGGTGAGCGCCTTCGACCTCGATGCGGTCTGGTGGGTCGGCCATACACTCTATGGACTGGGGCTCCTGGTGAGTGGGCTTGCGTGTGTCTTTCTGATCGCCGCGATCGACGATCTCGTGCTCGATCTGACCTTCTGGGGGCACCGATTGCGTCGCTGGTGGGTGGGTGAGCCCTGGCTGCCTCATCTGGATCCCCAGCTCCTGGGGGCCGAGCCCCCCAAGTGGATCGCGGTGATGGTGCCGGCCTGGGATGAGTCCGCCGTGCTCGCACCCATGCTCCAGCGTTTGCTGGCCAGCGCGTCTTACCCCCGCTTGCGGGTCTTTGTCGGGACCTACCCCAACGACCCTGCGACCCGCGAGACCCTCAGGCACGTGCTCGCGGTCGACCCCCGGGTCACCGAGATCGTGAACGACCGGGACGGTCCGACCTGCAAGGCCGATTGCCTGAACGCCCTCTGGCGCGGTATCGCTGAGGACGAACGGAAATACGGCCGGTACTTCGAGATCATCGTCATGCAGGACTGCGAGGATCTGATCCACCCGCTGGCCTGGGGGCTCTACAACCACCGGATTCCCCGCTACGACATGGTCCAGCTCCCGGTGTTGTCTTTGCCCAGAAAGTGGTGGCAATGGACCGCGGCGCACTATCAGGACGAGTTTGCGCAACTCCACCTGAAAGATCTGATTGCACGCGGCCTCTTCAGCGGGAATGTGCCCGCCGCCGGGGTGGGCGTGGGATTCAATCGAACGGCGCTCGCCCGGATCGCCGCCTTGCACGACGATCGACCCTTCAATACGGCGTCGCTTGCCGAGGACTACGACATCGCCTTGCAGATGCGTGATCTCGGGTTCACCCAACATTTTGCCCTCTGCGCAGCGCCCGCTGGAGAAGCCGATGATGAGCACTTATTCGCGCCAGAAGCGGGCGGTTCGAGGCTGATATCGGTGCGCGAGTACTTCCCGGATCGCTTGCGTGCCGCGGTTCGCCAGAAATCGCGCTGGGTGATCGGTATCGCGCTGCAGGCCTGGCAGGGTCGGGGCTGGACGGGCCCCTGGCCGATGCAACTCATGCTCTGGCGTGACCGCAAAGTGCTGCTGACCCATCCGGCCGCAGCGCTCGGGTACCTGGTGGCAACGCTGATCCTTGCGCAGTGGCTGTGGCAAGTGTTTGACCCGACCGCGCCCAGCTTCCCGCCGATCGTGCCGGCCGACTCGATCACCGCCGGGCTTCTGGTCATCAACCTGATCCTGCTGGCCCTGCGGATGGCTCAGCGCGCCCTCTGCGTGACGCGCGTCTACGGTCCGGTGGAGGGCCTCTGGTCCATCCCGCGAAGCGTCTGGGGCAGCCTGATCAATGCCTGGGCGACGTTCCGCGCCTTACGTCTGTGGTGGCGTCATCGCTGGACCGGCCAGCCGATCGGCTGGGACAAGACCGCGCATCAGTTTCCCGAGGGGCCGGTCCGATCCAGGCCCTCGCCCAGCCTTCCGGTGTCCGCATGACCCCCTTCACTCAGGAGCCGCCGATGAGTCCATTCATCCCCACTGCCGTGCACTCAACGCACCGGTCAATCCGACGGGCTGCGTATTCCGCTCCCATTCGGGCCGGTCTGCTCTGCCTGAGCCTGAGCGCCTGCGGCGATCCGCCGCCGCCCGCGGATTCCCTGGGCGTCGCCTCGAGTGCTCCCGCGCAGACCCTCGCCCGTCCCGCGCTGGCCCCCGCGCTCGCGCTGTCGCCCGCATTGAATCCGGTCGCGGCGGGCACGCATCGGATCGAACCCGGACAGTCTCAGCCGATCCGTATCGATTCCAGCGCGCCGGCTCGACCCCCTCAGAACCCTGCCGACGAACCCGACCGCGCTGCGCGACCGATCGATGCGGCCGCGTTGACGGCCCCGGTCCAGGGTTCGGGGTCTCCGCCCACGATCGTTGTCATACCCGGTGTTTCGGGCGCACCCGAGCACGCGACCGGTGCGTGGCTTCGCCCCCGATGACCCATCGACCCATTCGTCCGCACAGGAGCAACGAAGATGCTTGTCGCTCTCCACACCCCCCCCTCCGCCCCGCGTCCCAACCGCTTGCGCCGACTGGCCTGGCGCACGCTCATCGTGCTGGCCGTCCTGGGCGCCGTGCTGCTCGCAATCAATCGAGCCCATGGTCAGACCGGTCCCCGGACGCTGGTTCTCTATGATCAGCCGATGGGCGAGCCCTATCAGAATCTGGGCAAGGCCTACGCCCTGATGCTGAGCAACCTGCTGGGCCATTGGGATGCCCGCGTCGATCAGGTACCCGCCCATCGTTACGCGGCCGGCGCAAGCGAAGGCTATGACGCGATCTTCTATCTCGGTGCGTGGTTTGATCATGCGCTGCCCCAGGCGTTGCTGGAGGATCTCGCACGTACCGAAAAGACCGTGGTCTGGTTCAAGTACAACTTCTGGCAGCTTGCGCGCGTTGCGGGCTTTGATGCGGCGAGTCGCTGGGGATTTCGGATGGTGGCCAATCGCGGGTTGGAGGGCGATGCGTCGGCCCCAGTGCCGGACTTCTTCGATACCGTCCACTACAAGGGCGTGAGCCTGCAGAAGTACTACGCCTGGTCAGCTGCCACGGGAGCCGTCCATGCCGACCCCGATATCGGGCAGATCGAGGTGCTCGACCCGGAACGCGTTAATACCTTTGCCCGGATCGAGAATCGGGCGCGAGGCGAGTCCTTGCCCTACGCCCTGCGTTCGGGCCCGTTCTGGTATGTCGCCGATCTGCCGTTCTCCTACATCGGTCCGCGGGACCGCTATCTGGTGTTTGCCGATCTGCTCCACGAAATCCTCGGTGAGTCGCCAAGCGCCCGCCTTGCCCGCGAGTCCGGCCAATCGCCCGCCGCACTGGTTCGTCTGGAAGACGTGCATGCGCTCACCCGGACCGAGCATCTTCGTACGCTCACCGATCTCTTCTCCCAGTCGGTGCATCCGGTGGATCAACAGAGCCGGCCGATTCCGTTTTCAATCGCGGTGATTCCACGCTATCGCGATCCGTTTGGACGCTACAACGGCGGGCGACCGCAGGACATTCGCCTCAGGCAGGTGCCCGCACTGCGTGACGAGATCGCGTATGCGCTTGGCCTGGGCGGCGCTCTGGTGATGCACGGCTACACCCATCAGTATTTCTTCAAGCTGAATCCGCATTCGGCCGTCAGTGGCGATGACTTCGAGTTCTGGGACATCGTGGGGCAGCGACCGCTCTCGGTCGACAATCCGCTCGATTGGCGGCGCCGCATCGATCTGGCCCTGCGTGAGCTGCGTGAGGCGGGCCTCCAGGCGTTCGCTTTTGAGACGCCGCACTACCAGGCTTCGCCCAACGCCTATCGGGCGATTGCACAGCGCATGCCCATCGCCTACGAGCGAGCGGTCTACTACACCTCCGATTGGCCGCGCCTTCGATTGGATGTCCCTGACAAGGACTTTGCGGTGGGTCAGTTTTTTCCGTATGTGATCGAGCGTGATGGGTATGGGCGCAAGGTGCTACCGGAAAACCTCGGCAATATCGAGTACGACATCCGCGACATCGACCCCACCTCAAATTTCAACTACACATGGCAGGACCTGCTGACCAACGCACACGTGTTGCGCGCCGTTGTACGCAATGGGGTGGCTTCCTTCTTCTTCCATCCCTTCTGGCTGGAGACATTCACGCGGCCCGACGGGTCAGCCTATCCGCATGAGGGGCTCGCCGATCTGCGTCGCGTGCTGGAGGGCCTGCAGCAACTGGGCTACGAATTCGTCGATCCGCGCGGCCTTTGACTTGCGCGCGTGGCTCGGGCGCGTACCCGCGCACGATCGACGCTGGCTGCCAGGGGCCGTGCTGACGATTGCGTTGTGGGACCCCGCAGGTCTCGCCCGCGCTCAGGACACCCTCGAGCGCTTCGAGGCTTCGGTTCCTGTACCTGGCCCGGTCGCGCGCGCTGTCGAGCACACGTCGGCTTCGAGCGAAGCGCGACGGTTTGATCGCGCAGGCTTTGTCGCGCAGGGCTATTTCGCGCGCGCCTGGCGACGGATCGAGCGGGGCGAGTTTGATCGGGCGCTCACGGACTTCGAGCGGGGCCTGGCGCTTGACCCGAGCCGACGCGATGCGGCCCTGGCCCGTGCGCGATTACTCGCTCGGCTCGGGCGGGCACGCGATGCGGGCGCTGCATTCGAGCAATGGCTCGACACGGCCTCCAACGAGGCGCCCGAGCAAAGGCGGGCGGTCGTTCTGGAGCTCGTCGAGGTGCTTGCGGACGGGGGGCAGCCGCGCGCGGCCCTCGATGTGCTGGATCGCTACGACGGCCTCTCAATCGAGGACAGCCGCCTGATGGACTGGAGGATCGAGCTGCTGTCGCGCCTCGCTGATTCACCGAAGCTGATCGAGGCGCTCGAGCTGAGAAGCCGCAGCGCAGGTGCGACACCGGCCGCTCAGATCGCGGATCTCGATCGTGCAGTCACGCTCGCCACCGAACTCGGCGCCTGGCCGCGTGCGATCGAATTGCTTGAAGCGATGACCGGGCGGCCGGGTGCGCCGCCCACCGGGCGACGTCGCGCCCTCATTCATGAGCGCGCCGGCGATCGACGGGCTGCGCTGGAGACCTGGCAAGAGGTGCTCGATCACGCATCTGACCGTTCCGACCGGTTGGGCATCATTGATACGATGATCGCACAGGCCCGGGCCCTCCAGGACCGCGGGATCGAGGGGCGCTTGTTGACCCAGGCGGTCGATGAATCGGGCCGCGCCGCCCACCGGCTGGCTGATCTGGCCGCGTTTGCAGATCGATCCGGTGACTGGGGCCGTGCGCGTGCACTGACGGTCGAATTGGCCGAAATGACGGGCACGCGAGCTGATCGCGCCCTAGCATTTGAACGGATAGTCAAAAACCATTCGCCGAGGGTTGACGAGCCCGCTTGGCTCGATCGCCTCGATCGGCTTGCAGCGGTCCACGCCGATTTCGCCCTGCGCGGCCGGATTGCTGTGCGGCATCTCGACGAGGGCCGGGAAGGTCACGCACTTCAGATCCTTGAGGCGCTGGCCCATCAGGCGCCGCCGCCCGAGCGTCGTCGGGCCTGGCTGGCTCTGGCCGAGATTCAGGGGCGTCGCGATGAACCGATCGCGCGCGCCCGGGCCCTCCTCGAGGCGGCCCGCTTGCCGGGTGAGCCTTCCGTCGCCGAGTCGGCCCAGATCGATGCCCTGGTTGTACTGGGTCGGCTGTCCGAAGCGATTACCCGCCTCGAGAAGGGGCTCCAGGCGGCGCCCGATGAGCCGCAGGTGTTGCGGCGGCTCATCGACCTCGTTCGGCAGACCGGCGATTCGGAGCGGGTGCTCGCGCTCTACCAGCGGCTGGCGAGTACGCCCCGGCTGGGTCCGATCGAGCAGGCCCTGGCCCATCGCGAGGCCGCCGAGCTCGCACGCCGCGCGCCGGAGGGTCTGGAGGTGGCCCTGATTCACTATCGCCGTGCAATCGATCTCGACCCGGCCGACCCCGCGCCACGACGATCGCTGGCTGAAGCCCTGGCGGGCATGGGCCTTGACCACGAAGCGGGTGAAGCCTTTGCCGACGCGCATCTGCGAAGCGGCGATCCCATGCATGCATTGCGTGCATTGCGCCTGAAGGGTCCGGAGCCTCTTCTGGTCGACCGCATCGAGCGTGAGCTCGCGCACTGGCCTGATTCGATGCGGGCTCGGTACTGGCGTCTTCGGGGCGACCACCATGTCGATACCGCCGAATACGGACGGGCGATCCGGGCCTGGACGCGGGCGATCGAGGCCCATCCAGACCCAGAGCTCGATCGGGCGCTGAGGCGGTTGCGCGCCTTTGTCGCGCGCACTCAGGCCGGGGAGGCGGAGCGCGAGGGCCGCTTTGTGGATGCGGTCGCGCATTGGGAGGCGGCCGAACGCGATCTGCCCGAGGCCGAGGCGGCCGCCGGACTCGGTCAAGCACTGTTGCGATTGGGCGAGCCCGCGCGGGCGGCCCGCGCCTTTGCCCGTGCGCGCGAGTACTCGGACCCGCCTTCGGCGCAGTTGCTGGGTGATCTCGGTTATGCGCATCTGCGCGCCGGTGAACGTGCGCAGGCGCGCTCGGCGTTTGTCCAGGCCATCGACCGCATTCAACAGGACAGTGCGCTGGGCGCTGAAGCCCTCGCGATCCCGTGGTCGGCCGAAGACAACACCGTTACGCTTCAATTCGGCCCGCGTGCCGGTCTGATTGAGGCCCTGCGCGCAGAAGTCGCCGAGATCGACCGACCGAATGCTCGGGTCGCCCTCTGGCACACCTGGCGGGCGCGCGGGCGGATCGATGGCACGGCCCTCACGTCTGGTCGGCCGGTGGAAGGTGGGGCGTCCACGGCCCCTGGATCCGGCGGTGGAATCGAGTGGGCCTATCGCGAACCTCGGCCGGATGGTCCGGGCCGGCAGCCGATCGAGTGGTTCGCGCGCCTTTTGTGGTCGCTCGAGCCCGACGCCCACCGAATCGACCGATCTTCGACTCAGCTCGGTCTTGGAGTGCGGCGCCTGCTTGCGACCCCGGGTGAGCTCTGGGTCTCCGCCGAGCGGCTCGTGGGGGTTGGCGAGGACGCGAGCGACGACTGGCTTGTGCGCACATCGTGGTCCACTCGCTGGGGCCTGGCCGATCGTGAGCAAACCGGTTGGCAGGGCGCAGCGCTGGCCGATGCGGGCTATCTCATCGACCGCGAACAGGGGCTCTTCTATGGCGAAATCCGCCACGGTATCGCCCTGCAGCTGAACTCGCGCGCCTGGCTGAAGCCGCATGCGATCGTGCACGGCCGAGGACTGCAGCCTGACCCCTCGCGCGAGGCCTGGCTGGAGGCGGGCGTGGGCCTTGAGATCGACCTGAAGGCACGGGTCGATCCCGTCCCCTGGGCACCCGTACGCTCGACGGGCATTGTGCGCCGCGTGCGTGGGCTCGATGGTGCGGGACGCACGGGTTGGACCGTCGGGGTATCGATCCAGTGGTGAGCGTACCGGGCTCCGCCCGCGACCCGGCCGGCGGAAGCCGCCCGCGCATCACGGGCCCGCTCAATCGTCGCCAGGGTTTGATTCAGGTCCTGAATGGGTTGGGCTCCGCGCTCTGTGCATCGGCCCCTGTTTCGATCGCGCACGAGCCCGCCAGTGGTGCGGAAGACGTCCCGCAGCACCCCAGGCTCGAGGGCAGCTTCATCCAGCTGTGGCGCAGGCACTTCGCCTGGACGCGGGCGGATTGGTCGGCCTTGCTCCAGGATATCGAAGCGCTCGGCCTTTCAACGCTGATTGTCCAATGGTCCCGTTACGATGCACTGCGCTTTGATCATCCGCTGCACGGATCGGGTCAACCGGATTCGCCGCTGGGTCGCCTGGCGCGCGCGAGCATCGGTCGGTCCGTGCGCCTGATGATGGGCCTGTGGCATGACCCGGCGTGGTGGCGTCACCCGGAGCTGCAGGGGCCGGCGCTGCGCGAGCGTCTGGATAGGTGGGTCGATGGGGCTCTGGATCAGGCGAGGATGCTGGCCCCGCTCGTTCGGGCCGTGCCGGCCTTTGAGGGCTGGTATCTGACCGAAGAGGTCGATGTGCGGAGCTGGTCCCCCTCGGCTCGCCTGCACGCACTGGGTGAGGCGCTGGAGCGTTTGTCGACGGGGCTGGATCGCATGATGCCGGGGGCGCTGCTCGCACTCTCGGGCTTTGGAGACCGCCGTGATTCGCCTGAACAGGGGGCCGACTTCTGGTCAAGCCTCTTCGATCGCGTGCCGCGCCTGGATCGGCTGCTGCTTCAGGACGGCATAGGTGTCGGACACGACGATCCGAGCGGGTGGGCCCGCAGGCTGCGCGCTGTCGAGCAGGCGTTCGCACGATCGAGTCGTCCGGCCGCGCGTGCCCGACCTGAGCTCTGGGCGGTGGTCGAAACCTTCCGGCAGCAGTCGGAAGCAGGCGCACCCTTTCGGGCCCGACCCGCGACGCTGCCTGAACTGGTGACGCAACTCGATTCAGCCGCGTTCGTCACCCGGCGCATCGCATTCAGCGCGCCCGACTACATGGTGCCCTCGGCCGGCCCGCTCGCGGCCCGCCTGTATCGCGACTACCGCGCGCACGTGGGCCTGATCGACTGAGCCGCCGCCCGTGCGCTCAGCGCGTCTCGTCGACCGGCAGGCGGATCCAGAATCGAAGGCCCGGCCCGTCGACCGCTTCGACGCCCGCCTGCCCGCCGTGCAATTCCGCAATCGACCGAACCAGATAGAGGCCCAGGCCGATCCCTGCGACGCCCGGGTGGGTGTGCGCGCGGAAATATTTGTTGAACAGCTGGTCCAGTTCGGCCTGTGCGGTTGTCCCGCCAGCAGAGGTCACCGTGAGCAGCAGGCTCGAACCTTCCCGGCCGGCTTCGGGTCGGGTCAGGCGGCGGGCTTCGACGCGAATCGTGGTCCCCGGCGTGGCGTATTTTCGTGCGTTGTCGACCAGATTGGACATTGCAATTTCGACCAAACGATGGTCGGCAAGAATCGGGGCCAGGGGGGTGCCGATCCGGACCTCGACGGCACCGGGCGAGCCGCCGACCTCGCAGGGCCAGACGAAGGGCTCGCCCCCCTCGATCAGCGTCAGACGGTGTTCGAGCGGGTCGATCACGCTGGCAATCAGGGCTCGGGGGTCGATCTGAGAGAGCCGCACTTGCCACGCGCCATTGTCGAGCCGGTCGCGCGAGGCAGTTTCATTGATCAGCCGAGAGACCAGATGAACCGACGAGCGGATCCTCCTGTGGCGTTCGCGCACGGCGTCCGAGCCGATATCGGTCAACATTTCGAGGCTTTGCACGGACGAGTCGATCACGCTGAGCGGGGTGTTGATCTCGTGGGCCAGCATCTCGATGAATCGTGACTTGTCTTCGCTCGCACGGCGCTGTTCCTCGAGCTCGGCCTGCGCGACCCGCATGGCGAGCTCATTGGTGCGGGCCCGATGGCGTTCAACTCGCAGGCCCGAGGCGAGCGCCAGATGCAGGAGCAGCAGATGAATCCAGGTGCCATATTCCCAGGCCTGTACGGTCATCAGGGTGGCCGGCACCGTACCCAGCGCGGCAAAGATCGATATGATCTGCGCGCTCATGAAGGCGGCATAGGCGGCGAACACAAAGATGCCTGATCGCTTTGGCGCACGCAGCGTGTCCCAGCCACTGACGAGCATTGATACCAGGCCATAGGCGAGCATCACCACCATCAACATCTGGTTGGCGTAGAGCGCCCAGTCGGTGAACTGCAGAGAGAAGCTCAGTCCGATCAGGATCGCCAGGCCCTGCAGTGGCTTGAAGAGCCGAGGATGGGTCTGGTCGATTCGAAGAATCCGAGAAGAGAACAGGATTGCGAACACGGCGAGGAGGTTCACCGGCAGGGCGATGAGCGGAATCAGGAGACGGGCGTCCGGAATCAGATCGGCGTTCAGAAACCCATATCGGCTGAGCGTCGTGAGACCCGCCGTCGCCACGAGCCCCGCGTAGACGAAGAAGATCGATTCTCGCGTCGCATAGGCGTTGACGAGATTGATCACCAGCACGATCAGCAGGGCGCCGCCGAGCGCGCCCAGGTAGAACATCTGCCGCTCGCTCGCCTCGAGCAGCGCCAGGGGGGAGAGCACTTGCGGAATCAGGGTGGCGGTTCCACTCGCCTTCACGCGCAGATGGACCGTGGTCGTCGGGGCCGCCAGCTTGAGTTCCACCGTCGGCACGCGCACCTGCGCGCCCCGTTGCGCAACCGGCACAATGACCCCGTTGGCGTGTTCCACGCCGTCGGGCGTCCGAAATCTCACCTCGTCGAGGTCGGGCATCCAGGCCTGCAGGTAGGCCGTCCGTCCGACCATCGCAGGCGGAACCGAAAGATCGACCCGCAGCCACCAGGCGCCGCCCGAGTAGCCCGCGTTCAGCGCGCGCCCAAGGGGCTGGAACCGGTGCGCGAGCGCGGGCGATGAAGCGCTCGCAAAGTCAAGACTTTGATCCGGGTCAAACAGTCCCGATAGCGTGGCGCTGACCGAATCCAGCCCGATCACCGCGACCCCGTCTGCGTGCGCGTCAGGCGCCTGAGCCGTGGCCCAGGGTGCGGCCAGCCAGAGCCACACCAGCACGAAAAGCGGCCACCTCAGCCGGTGCGACCGGTCGCGCGGCGGCGAGCGTCCGGTGCAGGCTGCGCTCACAGGCTCAAGCCGATGATCCGCGGGCCGACCCAGGCGTAGCCGCGCGCGCGCCAGGTCCGAACCTGGAGCGCCGGGTCGAAGTGCTCGAGCTGCTGCCGCAGCCGGCTGATCAGGGTGTTCACCCGCGTGTCCGGAAAATCCACGTATTCGATGCCCAGCGCACTCACCATTTGCTGGCGATCGAGCACGGCACCGGCGTGTCGGACCAGCAAGCCAAAGATGGTCGCCTGCTGGGGGGTCAGTTCCAGGGCCCGACCGTCGGGCGCGAAGAGGGTGCGGGCGAGCAGGTCGAAGCGCCATCCGGGCGGTCTGCTGCTCGCCTCCAGGCGCCTGTACAGCGCAAGGATGATGGCGGTCAGCTCCCGGCGATCGACGGGTTTGACCAGATACTGATCGCCTCCAGAGGCCAGGGCATCGACCTTGTCGCCGACCGCGGATCGCGCGCTCAGGATGACGATGCCCAGCCGGCTGGGGTCGCGCAGCCGGTTGGCGATCGAAAAACCACTCTCGCCCGGCAGATTGAGGTCGAGCACCAGCACATCACAGGGTTCGGCGTGAAGCAGCCGGTCCAGCTCGGTCGCGTCCCGCGCGCCCCGCACCTTGAGGCCGGCGCCGCGCTGCTGAAAGACCAGCTCTTCAAGCAAGGCCGGGTTGTCCTCGACGATGATTACGTTCGGGCTCGGGTCCGGCAGCTTGTCCGGGCCGGAGTCCGCCGGGCGGGGGCGGGGAGGACGGATGGAAGGCGAGGCGCTACTCAGAATGAGCTCCCTGTTCAGTTCGGTTTCGGTCGGACCATGCCGCGAAACCGGTCGCCGGGCAAGACGGCCCTGGACACATTCATGGCGTGGATGGCCCCACTCCGGAGCACCGCGAGACAAGCGTTCCAGCGTAACATTGTCGCCGAGCGGAACCCGATGAGGTTTCGCCGCAGGGAGAGATCATAATGAACGGAGCCGATCATCTGGTGCACAGCCTGCTTGCAGGCGGGGTCGATGTCTGCTTTGCCAACCCCGGCACTTCAGAAATGCATTTCGTGGCCGCCCTCGACCGCCACGCCGGCATGCGCTGCGTGCTGGGGTTGTTCGAGGGGGTCGTGACCGGCGCGGCCGATGGCTACTGGCGGATGGCGGGTCGCCCCGCCGCGACCTTGCTCCACCTTGGGCCCGGGCTGGGCAATGGCCTGGCCAATCTGCACAATGCGCGCAAGGCCCGCTCCGGCATCGTCAACGTGGTGGGCGAACACGCACTCGATCATATCGCGCTGGATGCGCCGCTCACCGCCGACATCGAGGGCATCGCCCGCCCGGTCTCGCATTGGGTGCGCACCACGCAGTCGGCCCGTGCCATCGGTGAGGATACCCGTGAGGCGGTCGCCGTCGCGTCCTCGATGCCGGGATCGATCGCCACACTGGTCCTGCCCGCTGATGCGGCCTGGACCGACCTGCCGTCCGATTTCGCGTTGCCGCAGCCCGGGTCGCGTCGTCCCGTTCGAGCGCCGCGTGCGCTCGAGGCGGCCGCCGTCGCCGACTGCGCACGCGCTGTGCGGGCGCCGGGTCGGACCTTGCTGCTCCTGGGCGGCGAGGCTGCGTCCGAGCCGGCCTTGCAGGCGGCGGGGCGCATCGGCACGGCAACCGGCTGCGCGGTGATGACCGAGTTCTATGTGGCCCGCCTGGCTCGGGGAGCCGGCCGGGTGATTGCGCCCCGACTGCCCTATGCGGTCGAGCCGGCGCTGGCGGCCCTCGCGCCGTTTTCCCGGGTCATTCTGGTCGGCGCACGCGAACCCGTTGCCTTCTTCGCCTACCCAGGCAAGCCCGGCCGGTTGTTGCCGGCCGGTTGTGAGGTGTTGACGCTCGCCCAGTCTGACCAGGATTTACCCGGCGCATTGGCTGCGCTGGCTGACGCACTCGACGCGCGCACGGTCGATCCGGTCCATGTGGCTCCGCGTACCCGTGTGGGGCGCTCGGCCCTGCCTACGGGTGCCCCCGATTCGGCCGGCATTGCGGCCGTCCTGACAGAATTCATGCCCGAGCAGGCCATCGTGATCGATGAGGCAGTCAGCGTGGGTCGCGCCTTTGGTCCGGCAACGGTCGGTGCGGCGCCGCATGACTGGCTGGCCGTGATGGGGGGCTCGATCGGTTTCGGCTTGCCCGCGGCGGTCGGCGCCGCGGTGGCTGCGCCCGATCGCAAGGTGGTGGCCCTCGAGGGCGATGGCAGTGCCCTGTATACGATCCAGGCGCTCTGGACCATGGCCCGCGAGGGGCTCGATATCGTGGTCGTGATTCTGGCCAACCGGGCCTACCAGATCCTGCGTGGTGAATTTGCCGGTGTGGGCGCGGGTGCCCCGGGGCAGCGGGCGACCGACATGCTGACCCTCGATCGACCCACGCTCGACTTTGTTGCGATCGCCCGCGGCATGGGGCTCGAGGCGGGTCGCGCTGAAGACCTGGGCGATTTCGCTCGCCTGTTCGAGCGTGCGTGCTCGCAGCGGGGTCCGGCGCTGATCGAACTGGTGATCTGACCGGCGCATTCCGCGTGACGCGGCTCAATTTTCCAATCCCGACTTCAAGCGGAGACTCGGCCTCATGATGCCTTTGAAAAATGATGTGTTCCTGCGGGCGCTGCGGCGCGAAGCCACCGAGTACACGCCGGTCTGGCTGATGCGTCAGGCCGGCCGCTATTTGCCCGAGTACAACGCCACCCGAAAACGTGCGGGCAGCTTCCTTGGCCTGTGCAAGAACCCCGAGCTCGCCTGCGAGGTCACCCTGCAGCCGCTCGAGCGCTATCCCCTGGATGCCGCCATTCTCTTTTCCGACATCCTCACGGTCCCCGATGCCATGGGACTGGGTCTCTATTTCGCCGAGGGCGAGGGGCCGCGTTTCGAACGTCCGGTGCGCGACGAGGCGGCTGTGGCCCAATTGTGCGCGCCCGATCCCAACGAGAGCCTGCGCTACGTCATGGACGCGGTCCGCACGATCCGGCATGCGCTGGGCGGGCGCGTGCCCTTGATCGGTTTTTCGGGCAGCCCCTGGACGCTCGCGTGTTACATGGTCGAAGGGGGGGGCAGTGATGACTTCCGAACCATCAAGACCATGCTCTACCAGCGTCCCGACCTGCTCGAGCGCATCGTTTCGGTCAACGCCCAGGCCGTCGCGGATTATCTGAATGCTCAGGTCGAGGCCGGCGCGCAGGCCCTGATGGTGTTCGACTCCTGGGGCGGTGCCCTGGCCGACGATGCCTTCCACCGATTTTCACTGGGACCGATCCGTCAGGTGCTCGCGGGCTTGCGTCCGACCCGGGAGGAGCCCGTCTTCGACGCCGAGGGCGGGGTGATCGGGCAGCAGCAGGTGTCGGTTCCGGTCATCGTGTTCACCAAAGGGGGCGGGCTCTGGCTCGAGTCGATCGCCGCGACCGGGTGCGATGCGGTCGGGGTCGACTGGACGGTCAATCTGGGTCAGGCGCGCGCGCGGGTGGGCGATCGCTGTGCCATCCAGGGCAACCTCGATCCGATGGTGCTGATGGCCCGTCCCCAGCAGATTCGGGCCGAGGTGCTCAAGACCCTGGAAAGCTTTGGCGTGCCGCAGGCGGGGGTGGGCCACGTGTTCAATCTCGGCCACGGCATTTCGCAGTTCACGCCCCCGGATTCGGTCAGCGCATTGGTCGAGACCGTTCACGCGTACAGCCGTGAGCAGCGCCGTCGTGGGGCGGGCGTCTCGACGCTCTGAGCGCCGGGCGATCGGCAGGGGGCGGCGGATTCCGAACGCCCCCGATCGGGGTTTTCCGCGGTTGATACCCCTTGACTTATGCACAAGGATCGGTTCTCGCGCCGAAGGCAGGGTACGTATTCGCTGTATCGGCCCGCGTTGCATAAGTCATTGATTTATATGGCTTTGATTTTGATCAAAAAACGGGCAACCCACCCAGGATCAAGTTTTTACAAGGACTTGGCGCGGATTTACCACCGTCATCCACAGACTTATCCACAGATTTTGTTGATGAGCGTTTTTTCTTCTTCCAGGCCCGAAGATTGAGCGCAAACCTTAAAGTAAATTCTGGTTCGGAGGTCGCCCTGACGCTGGCCCAGGTGGCGCTCGATGTGCCGATTGCGAACTGGTTTGACTACCGTCTGAGCCCCGAATGGGCCGCCCGAATCCGGCCGGGTTCGTGGGTGGAAGTCCCGTGGGGGTCGGGGCGCCGGATCGGACTGGTCATCGGTCTGGCCGACGAATCAACGCTCGAGGCCCGTCGGCTGCGCGAAGTGATCCGCAGCCTCGACGAAGCGCCCATCCTGCCGGATCATTGGCTGGCCTTGATCAAGTTTGCGAGCGCCTACTATCACCGCGGATACGGTGAAATCGGCTTGCCCCCAATCCCAAAAATGTTCCGAACCCCGGCGGGACCGCGCGCCCGACAGAGCGCTTTTGCGCGGATGCGGGCGGCAAAAAAGCCCGCGCGAGGAACGGCCCCACCCCCTGACTCCGACCGGGCCGGTGAGCCGCTCTCCACGACGGGGCCGAACCCCACGGCGGCGCTCGACACGGTCCTGTCACCCGCCCAGCAAGCGGCCGTCGATGCCCTGCTCGAAGCGCCCGGATTTTCCGTTCAGGTGCTGCACGGGGTGACGGGCAGCGGCAAGACCGAGGTCTATCTGCACTGGTTTGCAGAGATTCTTGCCCGGAACCCTCAGGCGCAGGTCTTGTTGATGGCGCCGGAGATTGCCCTGACGCCGCAACTGGCCAGTCTGGTCCGGCGCCGGTTTCAGTCCGAGCAGGTCGTGGTGCTGCACAGCGCGATGCCCGAGGCCGAGCGGGCCCGGGGCTGGCTCGCAGCGGCCGATGGCCGGGCACGCGTCGTGATCGGCACTCGCCTCTCGGTGCTGACGCCGATGCCGGGTCTGGCGGCGATCGTGGTCGACGAGGAGCATGATGCGTCCTACCGACAGCATGATGGGGTTCATTATTCGGCGCGTGACCTGGCGATCGCCGCCGCCCAGCACGCGGGGATTCCGGTGCTGCTCGGCTCGGCGACGCCTTCGATCGAGACCTGGCGAGCCGTTCGGCGCGGCCGATACCGCTTGTTGTCGATGCCGCAGCGGATGGGCTCGGCACAGCTGCCCTCGGTCGAGACCGTCGATCTGCGCCGTGACCGATCGGGTCGACCCGGGACCCTGAGTGCCCCGGTCCTGGCCGCGCTGGAATCAACGCTCGCAACGGGCGATCAGGCGCTTGTCTTCATCAATCGCCGAGGCTACGCGCCGGTCATGCAGTGCGAGGCCTGCGGCTGGGTCAGTCGCTGTGATCACTGTTCAGCCTGGCGTGTGCTGCATCGTCAGTCGCCCGAACCGGATGGTCAGGCTGAATCGAAAAGCAGTCGGTATCGCCTCCAGTGCCACCATTGCGGACAAGCCACGACACCGCCGCGGGCCTGCCCGGAGTGCGGCAGCATCGGCCTGGTCGGACTCGGCCGCGGGACCCAGCGCATCGAAGAGGAACTGGCCGAGCGATTCCCAGGACATGCAATCGGCCGTCTTGATCGCGATGTGGCCCAGCGACGCGGTGCCGCACAGGCCGTGATCGACTCCTTCCATCAGGGCAAGGTTCAACTGTTGATCGGCACGCAGATGCTGGCCAAAGGCCATGACTTCAGGCGCTTGAGCCTGGTTGTGGTGGCAGAGGGGGATGCGGGCTTGTTCAGCGCCGACTTCCGGGCGCCCGAGCGGCTGTTTGCCACCTTGATGCAGGTGGCGGGCCGCGCCGGCCGGGGCGCGCAGTCCAGCCGCGTGCTGATCCAGACCCGCTATCCTGAGCATCCCCTGTTCGCTCACCTCGCCCAGCATGATTACGTCGGCTTTGCCGACCGGATGCTCGAGGAGCGACGCGACGCAGCCATGCCGCCTTTTTCGCATCAGGCCCTGTTGCGCGCGGACGCGCAGACCCTGGAGCCCGCGCTCGCCTGGCTGGCGCAGGCGCGCGAGTCAGGCGTCGCGTTGTGCGGAACAGATACGGATCCGCAGCTCTTCGATCCGGTCCCCATGCCCATGCAACGGCTCAAGGGCCGCGAGCGCGCCCAGTTGCTGATCGAGGCGCGTTCGCGCGCGCGTCTGCATGCTTTTCTGGATCGTTGGTTACCCGTGCTCCGTTCGGCTCGACCACGGATGAACTGGCAGATCGAGATCGACCCCGCTGAGGTATAAAGCAATTATCGAGCCCAAATACCTTACTAATCCGTACAAAGTTCCAAAAAAGAATTTCGTTCAGTCGGCTCGGAGAGCCGCCGCAAGACGGTGCTGGGGTACATTGGAAAGGAGTTTTCACTCCTAATCCAAGTGACCGAGGAGCGTCAAGTCTCTGACCGCGGAATCTTTGAGTCCTGTCAACTGATGGTGTTGCCGATCGGTATCCGATGCCCGGATGTCGCTCGGCTTTTGCGGTTTGTGCGACCGCATCAAGCGCATCAGTGTGCGGTGTCCAAAGGCCCCGGTTGGGACCTCGACGTGACCGACCGGAGAGCATCATGAGCCGTCGTTCAGCCGCCAAGCCTTTCAAACGCTGGTCCGCACAGGGCCGGAGACGAGCGTGGTTGCACAGCCGATCGCAGGTCGAACGCCTGGAAGACCGGGTTCTCCTCTCGGCCGAGCCCATCATCCAGTCGCTGCGCATCGACGAGGATCGACCGCTCGCGGCCGATAACGTCCAGCTCGATGTCGGCTCGCCCGAGTCCGCCTCGCAGCGGTTTGACGCGAGTCTGATCAACGCCGCGCGAATCGACCTGACCCGTGGCGCGTCGCAGGACACCCGGCTGACCGCCTCCGGCAACCTGCTGAGCCTGAATACGGCGCTCCAGGATCTGGTGATCGATCTGGGGTCGGGCGACGACCAGGTGCTCCTCTCGCAAAACGCAGACGGCACCCTGCGTCTGTCCGGTGGGGCCGACCTCAAGGAGCTGGTGTTTGCGCGGCCCACCGAAACCCTGCAGCTGCGCGGGCTCGGGGGGGTCGATCGGATTTCGCTGGCCTCCGTCGATCTCGGCCGAACCTCGCTCCGCGTCGAAGGCGAATCGATCGAACTCGCCCACGGCGAGACCCTTCGCTCAAGCGGCGATCTCGTGCTCCAGGCCGGATCCATCCTGAGCAGCGATCGCGATGGCGAGTTGCAGGCGGCTGCCCAGATCATGGTGGGCGGTACCGTCGATCTGGGCGGTTCGCTGGTGCTCGATGCCCGGGTATCCGTCCGGGTCGATTCATCGGCCGAAGTCCCTGTTGCACTGACCGACCTCAGCGTCGATACGCTCGCCAGCGCCTGGATTGGCGCGGGTGCCAGCGTTCAGGCGGCCTCGGTCGAGCTCTTCGCCCTGACCGAGAATCGCCTGAATATCGAGCGTGCGGCCGCGGGCGGCGTGGTTCAGCTCGATGCCAATCAGCGTACGCGGGCCGGTGTCGGAAGCGGCGCGGACATCACGATCGTGACGCGCGTGGCCGAAGAGGGCGCGACCTCCGAGCCCGGGGCGCTCACCATCGAGGCGCTGGATCGCAGCCGCTTCAGCGCGGTGCTCAATACGCAGGACAGCCTCGCGAGCGCCATCCTGACGGGTCTTGGGGCTCAGGGCTTTGATGCCGGTTTGAGCCTCATGAATATCTCGCGTACCACCCAGGCCCTCCTGGGCGAGGGCGGCGATCGCCTCCAGGTCGGTGCTGCATCCGGAGCCGATCTGGGCCGCATTCACGTGGCGGCGGCCTCGGTCGATGCCGACCCTGAGCCGGGCGAAGACGAAGATCAACCCGGTGTCTTCGGTGAGGTCATCTCCAGCCTGATCGGTGTGCAAACCCTCAACGTACTCGATTCGATCGAGGCGCTGGTCGCGGGTGCCGATCTCGACGCGGGTGAACTCGCCGTCTACGCACTCGCGGGCTCGACGCAGGGCTCAAGCGCCAAGGTGGCGGCCAACAAGGGGCGCGGTCAGACGATCGCCCGCCTGAGCGATGCCACGGTCAATGTCCCGGGCGCGGCGAGCGTGATCGCTCGCGACGAGACCGTCTTCAACGCCTCGAGCGCGGGCTTCAAGGCCGACGTCCCGATGCTCGACAACATCAAGATCGGCATTGCTTCGGCGAGCAACACGGTCGACCGGGCGATCGAGGCGGCGGTCTTGCGCACGGCGCTTGAAGCGGATGAGCTTGCGGTGCTTGCAATCGGTGCGCAGACCCTGTCATCGGTCACCGAGTCGCTGGCGGTGGTCGAACCGCCAGCGGCGGACGAGACGGGCGAGGGCACAGCCGACGAGGCGGCCGCTCCCGATGCGACCGACGAAACGGGCGCAGTCAACGAATCGACCGATGCCTCCGGCTCGGGCTTCAGCCTTGCGCTCGGTGGCACGGTAGCCTGGAACCAGCTCACCGGTTCGATCGCCGCGCGGGTGGGCGAGTCCGAATTGGTGCTGGGAGAGGGCAATGCCGCGATCGAGGCCGTCAACGCCGCAGCGCTGTCTGCCGAGTCGAGCGCCGGGACGGCGGTTACGGGCGGTAGTGGGTCTGCCGCGGGCATCACGCTCGCGTTCAACGCCATCGGTTGGGACATGGGCAATATTGCCGCAGCAGGCCTCAACAGCCTGCTCGGCACCGATCTGGGCACCACCGAGCTGCCGCTTGAAATCACAGCCGAGCTGACGGCAACCGGCGTCACGGGTGGCGCCGATCTGTCCGTGAGTGCGGCCGATGAGGCCGCGATCGACGCGCAGATCCGTAACGAATCGAGCGCCACCGCCGAGTCCGGCCTGGGCGTGGGCGCGTCGGGCATCCTGGCGAGCAACCGGGTACGCACCGAAACCCGCAGTACAGTCACCGGGGCCGGTCCGGGCGTGCCGCCTGTGGCGATCGAGATCGGTGGCGGGCTCGCGGTGCTCGCGACCGAGTCCGCATCGATCGTAGCGGATGTGTCGATGGCGGCCGAATCCGCTTCGACGGGTGGGTCAAGTGTGGCCGTGGGTGGCATCGTCGTTCGTAACGACGTGCGGGCTGGGGTCGGGAGCCAAGTCCAGGGCCTGCCGGTCTCCGCCGGCGGCGATGTGCAGATTGATGCGACGCTGGGCGCCACGATCGAGGCGACGCTGTCGGGTGCCGTTAAGGCCGCCGCCGACTCGGGCTTTGACGAATCGGCGGATGAGGGCACAACCGACGAAGGGGCGGCCGACGAAGGCACAACCGACGCGGGTGCGGCCGAAGGCGATACGGCCGCCGCGGATGGAACGGCTGACGAGGCCGCCGCAGCAGACCCGGCCGCCGAAGAGGGCGGCGGCGGCGCCGGCGCCAGCGGGGTCGCGGTCAACGGCTTGATCGCCACCAACCTCGTGCTGGCCGAAGTCGACGCGATCCTGCTGGAGAGCGAGGTCGTCAGTGCAGAGGGCGGGCTCAGCGTCACCGCAAGCAACGAAGCCTCGATCGATGCCGTCAACACCGCCAGCACCGAAAGCAGCGGCACGGCGGTCGGTGCGGTCCTTGCGTTCAACACCATCGGCTGGGGCGCGCAGAATGTTTTCGCCGCCGCGCTCGACACCTTCCTCGGCACCGATGCAGTGGGCAACGAAGTGCCGGCCGCGGTGCGCACCCGGGTCGAATCCACTGCGATCTCGATTGCCGGCGATCTCGAGCTCGCGGCCGTCTCGGTGCCCCAGATCAACGCGACCATCGTCAATACGGTCAGCTCCGATGCGGGCACGGCGGTGGGCTTTGTGTTGGCGAGCAACCTCAGTTCCTCACTGGCCGAAGTCGTGTTCCGACCGGGGGCGGATGCGACGGTCACGGTGGGCGGAGACCTTCAATCGCGGGCGAGCGATACAGCGGGCATTGCCGCCCAAATCGGCGGATCAGCCGCAAGCGGCGGTGGCGTTTCCGCAGGCGGCAAACTGGTCCGTAACGATGTTCGAAGCGCCGTGTCGATCCTCTTCGATCAGGCGGCGGTCGAGGTCGAGGGCGACCTCTCGATCGATGCCCGTGGATCGTCGACGATCACGGCGCTTTTGACCGATGACCCGATTGAAATCGAGGAAGACGAGGACGCAGCGGCCGAAGAAGACCTCCTTCTGGAAGAAGAGCCTGTGCCCGAGGAGGAGCCCGCGCCCGAGGAGGAACCCGCCGAGGCTTCCATGGCGCTCAACGGTCTGATCGCAACCAATCTGGTGCTTGCTGACGTTCGCGCGACGGTGCTCGACAGCAGCCTGACGGCCGGTGGCGATCTTTCCGTGACAGCCAAGAACGGATCCTTGATCGAGGCCGAGAACTCGGCCGTCGCGACAGCGGCCGGGACGGCGGTGGGCGTCACGCTCGCGTTCAACACCATCGGCTGGGAATCACAAAACGTCCTGTTCAACGCGATCGATGCGCTATTGGGCACCTCGATCGGCACAGAGCAGCCCGCAGAGGTGCGGGCGAGTGTGCTGGCCAGCTCGCTCGAAGCAGGCGGCGCGATCGCAGTCGACGCGCGCACGCGCGAGCGGGTCACCGCGACCATTTACAACGAAGCCACGTCCTCGGCTGCGAGCGCTTCGGCCGGGATGGTGCTCGCGAGCAACATGATCAGCGCACGGGCTCGCGCCCACATCGATGCCGAAGACCAGCCGGTCACGGCCAATGCGGGCGCAGGCCTGTCGGTTACCGCCGAGGACGAGGCGGTCATCGAGGCCGAGGCCGAGATGATCTCGAGCAGTGCGGGTGCTCCGGCGGTGGGCGGTCTGGTCGTTCGCAATGATGTGCGTAGTGCCGTCGATGCCCAGGTGGTCGGAATCCGCGCCGAGGTGGGCGAGGACTTCCTGGTGCTCTCCTTGGCGTCGGCCAGTATTGATGCAAGCCTCAGCGGGGAAACCACCTCAGCGGCCGCCGAGGAAGAGGCGCCGGCCGAAGAGGAGGCCCCGGCTGAGGGCGAGGCCCCGGCTGAGGGCGAGGCCGCTGCTGAGGAGGCGGCCCCGGCGGACGAGGGCGCGACCGACGCAAACGCGGGGGACACACCCGCAGAGGGCGAGGAGCCCGCGGCTGAAGAACAGCCCGCGCCGCCGCCCACCAGTCTCGCCATCAATGGCCTGATCGCCAATAACCTCGTCCTGTCCCGCGCCGATGCGTTGGTCACTGGGTCCGAGCTGATCGTGGGCGGCGACGCCGAAGTACTGGCCGACAACATCTCCGCGATCTCGGCCGACAACTCCGCGACGATGTCATCCGATGGCAGCGCGATCGGCGTCGTTCTCGCCTTCAACACCATCGGTTGGGAAAGTCAGAATATCTTTTCCAATTCGATCAACACCCTGCTCGGGACCGATTTCGGCGCGACGGCGCAGCCCGCGCAGGTCCGGGCCCGCCTGGTGAGCTCAGACGCCGAGGTGGGGGGCAACCTGCGGGTCCAGGCGGGAGCGATCGACGAAGACGATCCAGATGCCCAGCATGGCGCGCTCATTCTGGCGACGATCAGCAACGAGGCGAGTGCGGGCGGCGGATCCGTATCAGCCAGTTTCATCCTGGCCACCAACAAGATCGCGACCGACAGCCTGGCCTGGGTCAGCCCCTTTGTGGATGGGCCGACTGTGCTCGGCGCGTCCGAAACTGCGCCTGCCCGGGTCTCGATTTCCACCGGCGGCGACCTGTCGGTGCTGGCGCGGGATTCGGGGATCATCGGCGCCGACGTGGCGCTGTCTGCGACCAGCGGCGGCGGTGCTGCAATCGGTGGCCTGGCGGTCACGAACGACCTTCGTGGCGGGGTGCGCGCCGGGATCGACTTTGCCGAGGTCGAAGCCGGGGGCGACCTGACCGTCGAGGCACTCGAAGTCGCACGACTGCGCGCCGTCGTCAGCGGAGCGACCGAGACGCTCGCGGAGGAAGAAGACGCCGCTGCGGAAGAGACCCCTGCGGAGGACGCGTCTGCCGGTGAAGAGACCCCTGCGGAGGACGCGCCGCCCGGAGACGCGCCTGCGGGTGAGGCAGCGGACGGAGGCGATGCCGCCGGTGCGCAGGGCGGTGAGTCGCTCGCGGGCGGATCCAGTCTGCCCATCGCGATCAACGGTCTGATTGCCAATAATCTGGTGCTCACGTCTGCCGCTGCGACCATTACCGAATCGCTGCTCGTGACCGGTGGGGGCGTTCTGGTCAACGCTGACAACGCCGCTGAGATCAGCGCCGAAAACACCGCGACGATCACATCGGGCGGTACAGCGGTGGGCGTCACGCTCGCCTTCAACACGGTGGGTTGGGCGCCGCAGAATATCTTCAGCAAGGCGGTCGACGCGCTGCTCGGCGGAGACATCGGCACCGAGCGCCCGGCTTTTTCGCTCGCCAGGATCGAAAACACGCGCCTCGAAAGCGGCGGCGACCTGGGGGTCACCGCTACAGTCAGCGCGGTGATCGATGCCAGCATCAGTAACGAGGCCTCATCCGAGGCCGGCGCGGCGGCCAGCATGGTGCTGGCGACCAACAAGGTCAGCTCGGGCGCCGACGCGTTCATCCTCGTGCCGCAAGGCAGCACGGATCACGATTTCTCGGTCGCTGGCGAATTGACGGTCGAGGCATCCGACGCGCCCGAAATCAGCGCAGCGAGCACCATCGTTGCCGTATCGGCGGGCGAGGGCGGTGAGGGCGACGGCGAGTACTTCACGGTCGACTTCAACAGCGCTGACGGCGAGCAGGAGATCGACTTTGGCACGCAGGTCCTGGTGGCTGATGACCACGAGGCCGGCGGCAATCCGGGCCGAATCTATCGTTACATGGGCGGCGAGGCGACCACTACCGATCTGTCCGAGACCAACTACGGCGACACCGGTTACTGGCACGAACTCCTGCCGCCGGCGGGCTTCGTCGGCAATGTGTTGGGCTTTCTCGAATCAGAGATGCCCTATCACGAGAAGGAGGTCATCCTCGCGACCATTCCGTTTGGCGACGAGGAGCATGATCTCGGCTTTGCGGTCGGGGCCGGTTGGCCCGATCGCACGGTTCAGGAATTCCTCGACGGCGAGGGCGCGAAGACGGCCGAGGCCGGCTTCCAGTCGACCGATACGGGCTTTGCCTTATCGGTCGGCAAGTTGTTCGACCGGATCGGCCCCGAGCTGCGCCTCGACTTCAAGCTACCCGACCCGCAGATGCCCTACCACGAGCAGGATCTCGTGCTCGGGACGATCGATCACGGGGGTCAGTCTTTCGACTGGGGCATTCGTGCGGCGATCGGCTGGCCCGACACCACGCTCTTGCAGATGATCAATCTGCCGGCGCTCCTCAAGGGGCGCTTCAATCCGGTCCTGCCCGAATTCAGCGCGAGCGTGTTTTTCGGCGACGTCGAGATCGACTCGTTGCAGATTCTGCCGTCCAAATTTGTCCTGCGTATTCCGTCGGTCAAGGCGACCCTCTTTGACCAGCCGATCGAGATCCTCTACGGCGGTGCGATCGAGATTGACACGCCCGATTCGCTTGCGGACTTCGTCGATCCCGACCGCGATCCGATGGTGATCGAGATGGATCCCATCGATCTGGATGTGCTGTTGGGCACGGAAGGGGTCGAGGATCGCGCGGATGATTACTGGGACGACGCGATCCAGATCGACGTCAACAACCCGGATTTGCCTTATTTCGAGCAGGCGCTCTCCCTGGCGACGGTTGATCTCGCCGGGCAAGAGTGGGACATCGGGCTGCGTGCTGGCATCGGCTGGCACGATCAGTCCCTGTTCGAGATCCTGGCGGGGCTGCCCGGTGAAGGCTCCATGACCGATACCGAAACCGGCGTGGCGATCCAGGCACCGGGCTACAGCCTGCTGGGCCACTCCATTCAGGGGCCGCAGGTCGATCTCGAGCTGCTGTTGCCCAACCCCGCCATGCCCGATGCGCATTTCCGGCAATCGGCCCTGGGCGATGAGCTTGCCTCGAGCGACGAGCCTGTGGTCGATTGGGGCCTTGAGGTGGCGGTAGGCTGGACCGATCTGGCGCTCTTCGATCTGGTCGACGCCGAGGCCTGGGCAGCGGGTGAGCTCAAGTTCGTCCTGCCTGAACTGGATGTCTCGATCTATGTCGACGAGGGCGCCTCCACCCCCTTCCTGCCTGCGTCATTCGAGGTGTCCCTGCCGCAGTTCAAGGTCACCGTGCTCGGGCAGGCACTGCTTCTCAATTTTGGTGAATCGATCACGATCGAGACACCCGAGGCCTATTCAGCGCTGATTGACCCGTCGCTCGAACCAGGCCAGTTGAGCCTGTCGCCGGTCGATCTCGACGAGGTCATCGCGCAGATGTTCGGGACCAGCGACGCCTCGGTCCTCGAGGACTACGAGCCCTCTGGTGACGAAATCGAGCTCAACGTCCTCGACCCGGACTCCGAAGAAGACAACTCGGTAAAAACGGTTCTGGGCAATCTGATCAAGATCATTCCGTCCACCTTTGTTGTGAGCGATCTGGGCCTCGCGGGCACTTTGCTGGGGCTGGATGTCGAATACACGGTGCCCTTGAGCCGCTTCCTCCCGGAAGAGCTGCGCGCCGCCGACAGTGACGAAGAGCAGTTCGTCATCGGCCTGGAGGCTTTGCTTCCCGAAAGTGTCTACCTGTACCTCGAGCCCTTCGTCGACGACGAGTCCGATCCGGCGGAATTGGCCGGCGATCCGATCGACTACGGGCGCTTCCCATCCGACGCCGAACGCGCGCTCAACGTTCTGGGCGTGATCGGCATGGTGCAGGCCGAAGACGGCAGCGTCGGCTTGCCCTGGGCGGCCAACGACTTCAGGCTGTCGGACGCCGAGGCCGATTTCGACAGCTCGGAGGGCAGCAAATGGGTCGAGCCCGGGGCGCTCGTCAAGGTCGCCGCCGATCACGAGGCCGGCGGCGAACCAGACCGCCTCTATCGCTTCCTGGGCGAACAGGCGGTTCGACTCGATCTCATGCTTGAGGCCTTCGACAACACCGACCTGTGGGAGGAGTACGCCCCGGTCTCGGTCGAAAGCTGGCAGGTCGACCTGCGCGTGACGGTGGGCTGGGAGAACATGGGGCTCGTTCAGATGCTCGCCGAAGAGCCCGGCGAAGAGCCCGAGACGCTTGAGCGTCCACTCGTTGAGGCCGAAGGGCCCCCGGCCACACAAACGGCGGGCTACGAATTGCAGTCCCCGGGTTTCGATGTCACGCGGCCGACGGCCGACGGCGATCTGGTGCTCGCCACGGCGCTGGGTCCGAAGATTGCCATCGAACTGGTGGTACCCAACCCCGATCTCCCGTACGTCGAGTACAAGCAGGAACTCGGCAGCATCGATGTCGGCGCCGCCGACGAGCTTCGCTGGGGGGTCAAGGCCTCGGTCGGCTGGGCCGATACGACGCTCCTCGATCTGGTTGACCTCTTTGAATACCGGCT
>JBDLRB010000190.1:0-3677 GCA_039800205.1 Pseudomonadota bacterium
GTTTGCTCGGAGAGATCGATGAATTCGCCCTGGCCGGTACGGTTGACGAAAGCGGTCGTCTTGAAGGGCTGAACAACGGTATTGATCAAGCTCATGATGGTTCCTTATCGAGGAGAGAGGCGTATGGGTTTGAGGTCCTGTGCGACGGTTCAAGCGCGCACAACGCCAATAATAGGAACCAACAATCGAAATTTCTAATTGATAGTTATAATTGAACCGATAGTCTTCAGGTGCGCGCCCGGAAACGCTCGAAACGCGCGAAGCCCGCCAGTGCCGTCGCCGCTTGCGGCAAATCGTCAAAGACCGGAATACCCGACGCCACTGCGCGCAGCCGATCGTCGCGCTTGATCTGCTCGACTTCGGGCTCGCCGTCGCTTCGCAAGACGAGCGCCATCTGCCCGCCCGCATTCGCGCGCGCCTGTTTGACCGCGAGCACCGAGCGCATGAGGTTACCCAGCAGGTCGATGTGCCGAAAGCTGAGTACGACGGTCATGTTG
Organism: Pseudomonadota bacterium; assembly: GCA_039800205.1. Lineage (GTDB taxonomy): Bacteria > Pseudomonadota > Gammaproteobacteria > Burkholderiales > Burkholderiaceae_E > SYIM01. The sequence goes on from JBDLRB010000190.1 coordinate 498, forward strand.
ATGTGGATGACGACCGCCGCGCGCGGGTCGTGCGTCAGCGCTTCGATGATCCGACCCGCCACCCTGCCCTCGCCCTCCTGAAGCGAACCCGCGGGTACGTCGACCGGATTCCTGACGCTGGATCCTGGCGGGAGATTCAGGGCCTCCAGAAACGCAAGCGTGTCAGGCGCCAGACGGGTCAAGGGGATGCCTCGGCGAGCGAAGGCGTCCGTGCCCAGCACACTGGCGCCCCCGCCGTTACCGAACAAGGCGACGCTTTCGAAAGGCCTCGGGCCCGGCTGCAGGCACTGAAATGCGACCAGGGTGTCCAGGAAGGCATCGAGCGTCTCAACCGCCACCACCCCGGTCTGCTCGCAGAGTGCCGTCCAGGCGGCATCACTGCCCGCCAGGGCACCGGTATGCGATGCGGCTGCACCCTGCCCTTCTTGCGTACTGCCGCCCCGAAGGAGCACGACGGGCTTCGCCCCCCGCGCCGCCCGCAGCCGCTCAAAGAGTTGTCGTCCGCCCCGTGCGCTCTCGAGATAGAGCCCGATGACCTGCGTCTCCGGGCTCTGAAGGTAGTAGTCCAGCAGCTCGTGCGGGCGAACATCCGCGCAATTGCCGACGGTGACGACACCGCTGTATCGAAGTCCCCGGCTCTTGCCTCGCCGGATGATGTCAACACCCAGCCCGCCACTCTGGCTGATGACCCCCACGCCCCCGGGCGTGGGGTCAGGCAGCTCGGTGAACGTGACGCGCCCGCGCGGCGAGTGAATGCCCAGGCAGTTGGGCCCGACCACCCGGATGGCAGATTCACGGGCAGCGGCCACGAGATCCTCCTGAATCGCATCGCCGTCTTCGGTTTCACCGAACCCGCTCGACATGACCTGGGCGATTTTCAGGCGGCCTCTCGCCTCGCGAAGCACCCTCGCCACGGCACTCGCCCCGACCGCGACGTAGGCATAGTCGGCCACGCCGGGCAGGGCTGCGAACGACGGCCAGGCGGGCAGCCCCTCGACCTCGTTGGCCGTGGGATGAATCGGCCAGATCTGACCGTCATAGCCATAGTTCCTGAGGTGGCGGATGAAGCGATTGCCGCCCGAAATCGAAGTCGCCGAGGCGCCGACCACGGCGATGGTCCTAGGGAAAAACAGGGGTTCGAAGGTGTCGAGTATCGTCATGGGCTCGCATTCAGGCTTTGAGGATGAATCGCGCATCAACGGCCGTCGCGGCGCCATCGCTGACGATCAAGGGATTGATGTCGAGCTCGAGGACCCTGTCTGCCATCACGGACATCAAGCCCCCCGTCCCACCAATCTTCAGCAGCACGTCAACGATCGCATCGATCGAGACGGGCGTTCGGCCTCGGGCGCCCTGCAGAAGGGGCGCAGCGCGCAAGCCGAGAATCATCTCCCGCGCATCAATCGGCTCGATCGGACAGATCCTGAACGCGACCTCCTTGAACACCTCGACGAAGACGCCCCCCAGACCCACCATCACCATCGGCCCGAACTCGGGATCGGTCACCGCCCCCACGACGATCTCAAGCCCGGAGGGCGCCATTTCCTCGACCATCCATCGAAGATCCGTGACGCCGGCCCCCCGCAGGCGCTCACGCATCGCGCGCAACGCGGCACGGACCGACTCGGCATCGTCCAAACCGAGCGCAACACCGCCGAGGTCGGTCTTATGTAACACCTGATCCGACACGACCTTGAGGACAAAGGGCGGGCGAAGTCCTGAACAGGCCTCCTCGATCTGCGCCTCGTGATCGATCAACTGGGATCGCGGCACCGCAATCCCCAGGGACGCCAGGATCGACTTACCCTCGGGCTCGGTCAACGCGCTTCGGCGCTCGGCGAGGGCGCGGGTCATCAGATCGGACGCCTTTTTGAATTGCTCAGTATTCATCCCGTCGAGACTCCGCGCTCGGGCGCATGCCGACTAGAAACTCGTTGGCCAGTTGGCCAGCAGGTGTTTGCCGATTGGACAACCCAGCCGCGTTCGGTGGACCTCGATCAAGTGAGCCACGAGCGAACGGGTCTCCCGGGGGTCAATCACGTACTGCGCCTCATAAAGACCTGCGAGATTCCACGCCGACGAATCGCGATTCACCTGTTCGACCAGTTCCTGAAAGCGGTTCGGGTCGTCTTCGCGCTTCACGCCATAGAGGACATTGACAGCCACCTCGGGGGCCATGAAACCCAGGTCTGCGGTCGGCCAGCAGATCACCGAATCGGAATTGCGCCCACCGCCCATGTTGAGATAAGCCTGCCCGTAGCTCTTGCGCATGATCACTGAAATCTTGGGCACGGTGATCTGGGACAGCGCGTTCATCCAGTTCATGATCTTGGCGGGGGCCTTCCGCCGTTCGCCTTCGATGCCGACCAGAAAACCGGGCTGATCAACCAGGAACAGCATCGGAATGTTGAACGAGTCGCAGAAGACCATGAACGCAATCGCCTTGTCACAGGCATCGACGTCGATCGCGCCGCCCTTGAAGATCGGATTGTTCGCCAGAACCCCAACGGTGTGACCCTCCAGGCGAGCGAGCGAGGTGGTGATGGACTTGCCGAATCTGGGCTTCATCTCAAAGGCGCTGCCCGGATCGGCAATCGCATTGATGATGCGACGCACGTCGTACACCTTGTGACGGCTTTCGGGAAGGATATCGAGGATGTCTTCCACCTCGCCGACCGGCGCGGCAGGGGCTTGCGCCTTGGGCGGCAGCTCATTCTGATGGCTGGGCAGATAGGACAGGAATCGCTTGATCACCGCGAGCGCCTCGGCATCGGTGTCGACCGCGACATCCACCAAGCCGGTCACCTCGGTATGCAGCTTCCACCCGCCCAGTGCCTCGGCCTCGACGGGCTGGTTGATCGCCATTGAAGTCACTCGGTCGCTCGCCACGGCCATGACGGCGCCCTTGCGCATCACAACGAAGTCGGACATGCAGGCGTACCAGGTCGAAGACCCATAGCAGGCACCGAGAAGCGCCGAGACCCAGGGCGACTGCCTCAGTCGCTGATATTCAAGCGGGTCTTGCCCGAGAATTGCGCGACCCGATGCACCCATTCGGTCGGGCATCCGGGCACCTCCGGACTCGCCCAGAAAGACCAGGGGCATGCCACTGCGTGTCGCAATGTCACGCATCTGCCGGATCTTCTTTCCGTTGATGACCGAGCTCGAGGCCCCCATCAC
>JBDLRB010000191.1:0-4534 GCA_039800205.1 Pseudomonadota bacterium
GCTATGCCAACCTCGCCAACAACCTGTTCGAGGATCGGGCCAAGGTCCTGGGCTGGATGCAGAGCCATGCTGGCAATGCACAGGCGATCGCGCACTATCAGGCGCTGCTGACCAAGATCAACGAGCAGCTTGACAAGTTGGGGCTGACTGACAGTTCAGCCCCCGCGGGGACGGTTGTTGCGCGCGACAAGCTCGATCTGCTGTTCCTGCGCATGCCCACCATTCAGGCTGCACCAGGGCTGGTACACATTCTGGCGAGCGACGGATCGGTTGAAGGCATTGCCTCGGGTGTTGACGCGGGGCGCATCCTTGCGCATGGCGACGCCAGCATCAAGGTGGCGAACAACACGCCGTTTGGCATGGAAATCACCGACATCAGCATCCGCCAGAACGGGATCACCGAGCGGGGGGCAGATGGAAGTCGTGTCGTGCTCGATCCCGGCGCGGTCTGGTTCAATGGCTTCCCCTTGAGTGGTGAGCCTTCGGCGGCGGACAGCGTCATCGACATCACCCAGGATGCCTATCCGAAATCCTGGTACACCACGCTCGCAGGTTTCAATCTGCCGGATGCGCCGCAGGATATTTATGTGCGCGGTCAGATTGTGAACGCAGCCGGAGCGCTCCGGCTCACCAACCAGGAGGGCAGCATCGATGTGACGGGCGATCTGCGCGCAGCGTCCGTTGATCTGGCTGCCAAGGGCGACTTCAATCTGTCAACGACCGACTGGTACCACACCAACCGCGATCCGAGGCAGTACACCACCTTCAACACCACGTTTGGTGCGCAGGCTTACAACGACGCGGGCGCGCTGCGTACGCTCAATTACGACTACGGTGACCCCCAGGTCAAGGGCTTGACGTCGGCAATCGCCGATCCGAAGCTGGGGTCGCGTGTGTTCTCGATGGGTGCGATCAACATCAGTGCACGCTATCTGAACATCAACGGTCTGGTGCAGAGCGGCATCGACAACATCGAGCTGACGATCACGCCCGATTTCAAGCCCGCCGGTTCGGTGAACTTTACCGATGAGCTGGGAAATCTTCGCACCGGCATCAGTCTGGGCGAAGCGGGGTTGGGGTCGGTGGATGGTGCGTTCGACAGCACGGCCGGCAAGATCATTGTCGAGCCGATCAAGCCCGAGGCGGGCCGCATCAATATCACCGGCACCATTATCAGCACGGGCAATGGCGTGCTCCGGGCGGCCAGTGGCTACGCGTCGGTGAAGATCGACAATCGAACGCAGTATGCGCTTGAAGTCGGCAAGATCGATGTGTCTGAGAACCGCGTCGGCCGCATCTCCATCACCGACACCGCCACGCTCAAGCAGTTTGAGTACGTCTACGAAAATGGACAGGTGAGCATCATCCGCCGCCAGGGCGCTCTGGTACCGGCGGCTGGGGGCCGGCCGAGTTCCATCCAGTATGCGCAGCAGGGCGACACCGTTGTTCAGTCAGCTGCCATGCCGCTCAGCTATCAGCCTGAATCGGGCCGTGTGTATGTCTGGACCGAAGGCCAGGCCAAGACCAGCACGACGCTGGACATTTATGAGCAGAAGAGCTTCAACCTGTTGGGCTTTGACTGGGATGCGCTTTCGCCCGACGAGAAGGCGAGTTTCTCCACCACCCGGTTCTCGGATGGCATCCCGCTGCTTGAGTCAGAGCTGGTGCTCGATCGAGATCAGATTCCAGGTATGGAGGCTGATGACTTCTTTTTCGTAGAGTTTCAAACCAAGCGGAATGCCGCAATCGACATGATCCGGAACAAGACCGAAGTCCGCGACGTGTCGACCAACAACCTCTATCTCTGGATTGGCGAGAACGCCAAGGTTGAGTTTCCGGTCACTGATTTCGGCGACGCCACGAAGTGGAAGTTTCTGGCCAAGCTGTCGGGCGGCAAGCGTGTCGTGCGTGTTGAAAGCCTGACCGATCATCCGTTTGATCCGTCCAAGTGGAGCTACGACTACGTTGCCACGCCAACCAGTCCGTGGGTGCTCCCAGGGGGCGAGTCCTGGCTCGCAAAGAAGATCAACGACCGTTTCGACAGTAATTTCAACAACGCGGAAATTACGGTCGATGGTCCCACCACCACTGGCGGTGGATGGCTGCGTGAGAAGACCATCACCACCAAAACCACAACAGTGGTCGGTCTCAAGGATTTCTACACCTACGCGCTGAAGGCCGATCATCCGATCACTGTTCAGACGGCGATCGGTGCAGCCAAGCCCAGCATCGATATCAAAACGGTGGGCAAGCTGGTGCTGACTGGGGATGTTTCATTTGGTGCAAACACGCCGCTGGAAGAAGCCCCGGACAATGCCCCTGAGCCCTTCAAACCGATTGCGCTCGCTGCCAATGCGCTCACTGTGGCGGGGGATGTCGAGTTCTCTGGTGCTGTGCCCGATATCAAGGCCAATGGCGACATCACGATCACGATCAAAGACCCCCGCGGCCGGCTGAACATCCAGTCAACCGGCAACATCACCGTCAATCAGGTGGCAGGCAGCACCAACAATGTGCTGAAGGTGGGGCAGGTGGTGTCGGGCACCTGGAATGCAGCGCAGACGCTGGAGTCGGCAGGTAACGTCACGATTCGTACTGTCAATGGATTGAATGCCGCGCTCTTTTCGTCGCGCCTGTTCGGCAACACCGTTCAGATCGATGGTGGTGCGGGTTCAATTTTCGCTCGCATCGATAGCGATGCGATGGGCGAGGGTGGCTTTGCCGCGCGCGCGGCCGGCACGATCGATATCACCGAAACCGACGGTGATCTGAAGCTGATCAAGCCTACCGAGTGGCAAAACGACCCGGTGTCGGTGCATTCGCTGGCGGGCGATGTCAGGCTCGAGACCAGCTACGGTCGGATTCTGGACGGGGCGCGCGAAGGCGGTACCGCCACTGCGGCGGCGCTTGCCAGACACCTTGCTGCAGCGGGCTTCTCGGACACGCAGTTGAAGCAGGCGGGCCTGCCGACTGGCGACGCGCTCGCCACGATGACCAGGTACCCGATTTCGGGTGAGGTGGTTCGCGCAATTTACCCGCATGACCCTGAGGGGGCCATGCCGTCGCTGGGCGAGCAGCTCAATATTCAAGGCATCAACATCACGCTCAAGTCCCATTCGGCCAAAGGCGGTGTGGGCACATCGACCGAGCGCATCACGATCGCAAGTCCGGGCCGTTTCTCGCAGCTGTCCGAGGTTTCGCTTCAGGCCCTGTCGCAGGCCTCGGTGCGCGATGTTGCGGGTGTTGAGTATCAGCGTTACCAGTGGGTGGGCGCCGATCAAACGATCGATCTGTCAACCGAAGGTCTTTTCTTTGGCGATACCTGGCGCAAGGTTGAACCTGGCGAATTGGCACCGGAAAGCCTTGCCCTGCTGGGCTCCACCGATGGCGTCACGGCGCTCAAGACCGGTCAGTGGGTGGAGAACCGCCGCGAGGTGCTGAGCGTCACGCTGCAGGTGTTCGACGACATCAACATCGCTGCCACCGGTGTGATCGCCATCAAGAGCTCGGGCGATGTGATCGTGCATGCACAGGGCGATTTGCGGATCCGCGATGAGGTGGACATGCTCACGCGCGGCATCGAATCCGGTGCGCGGATGAGGCTTGCCGCGACCGCGTCGATTCTGACCAACCACGCGGCGGACGACCCGATCCTGCGCAGTGCCGGCGACATGATCCTGATCGCTCAGGGTCTGGCCGGCAGCACTGGCGGCGTGATCAGGAGCAATGCCGGTCCGCTCAAGATCGAGGTCGGACAAAATGGGCTGGTGCAACCGGGGAACGACGCCTGGCTCCCCGGCACGCTGAAGGCCAATGCGCTCGGCGACATCAGCATTGTCGAGCTCACCAACGACATCATGCTGGCGGGCGTGTACTCGTCGGCGGGCGATGTCACGCTGCAGTCCTGGACCGGCAGCATCTACGGTTCAACGCGCTCGTTTGATCAAGGCGTGTTGCACGTGGCGGGCAACCATCTAAAACTGACGGCTGGCAACACGGTACAGACCGAGCAGGCGCCAGGGCTGCGCAATATCGGCAATCTGCTCACGGCGTTGTCGGTGGACGGCAATACGCTGGAGGCGCGCACGCACACCGGACTGCGCACCGTGATCTCGGTGGCTGATTCCGACAGCCTGTCCATTTCTGGTGACGGGCTTCGTGCCGATCGGGGCGGGCAGTTTCTGGTGCGCGCTGCGCAGGATCTCGCGGTTGAAACGGGCTTGCGCACCGGCACTGATGCAGGCGGCACGATTCTGCTCGAGGCAGTCTCGGGTGCGCTCGCGGTCAACAACCTGATCGACATGGGCGAGGGGGTGCTGTCGCTGTTGGCGGGTGGCAACGTGACGTTTGCGGCGACGGGTCATGTCAGTAATCCCAAGGGCCGGATCGATATCGAGTCGCGTGGCGCCAGCGTACTGCAGCGGGTTGGTGCCACCCTCAGCACACTGGCCGGTCAGGGCGAGGGCGGCAATATCGGGATCCGTGCGCGGGAAGACATCGCGATCGACAGCATTGATGCCGGATCGGCAACGGT
>JBDLRB010000192.1:0-5210 GCA_039800205.1 Pseudomonadota bacterium
GCTGGGGCCGGGCTGGCGGTCGGGGCGGATGTGGATGTGGCGCTTTACGACGCAGATGCGGCTGCGATTTATGCTGGAACGATCGAGACCGGTGCTGGCAACGATCGTATCCGCTTCTATCATCAGCAGGGCAATAGCTTTACGGCGTTGACGCCTCAGGCGGGCTCGCTCTTCGATCTGGGCTCGGGGGCCAATGAGCTCCATGTCGGCAAGGGACTGAGCACGGGTGCAGCGTTCGATCTCAGCGATGCCCGCTTGCGTGTATCGTCAAATGCCGGCACGGGGCTGGTGCTGGTGATGAGTGATTCCACCTCGGCGATCGTCAGCAGTGCGCACCTGCAAGCCATTTCGGTCGGCGGCTTCACCGGATCGGTGTTGACCGACATACGCGAGGCCCTCGATAGTCCGCTCAACCAGAACATCAATCTGGCTCAGCAGACGCCCTTTGGAGCCGAGACCGTGCATGTCGACACGACCGCCGGCGCGTTGGGTGGCCTGGCGCGGTCCAGCTTCTTTTACCTGCTCGACGAGTCGATCGAATCCTGGTCCGTCGGCGTTGTGGCCGGTGGTGGTGATAACAACCTTGCCTTAGGCAACAATTTGCAGACCGTACGACTGGGCTCCGGATCCGATTCGGTTTGGCTGAACGGTATGGTCGCGGGCAATCTGGTCGGCGTCGAACGTCTCTATGTGGATGGCGTCGGCAGTATCGCAGCGGCGGGCGTCACGGATGACGAGTCGGTTCTGCAGCCGAATACAGGCAGCCTGTCACCGACGGTCATCGTTGATTTTCGAAATAGCGACGCCTCGTTGACCATGACAACGAGGCAGCATGAGTCCGTTAACCGCCTGGGTAACTTCGTCAATGTTGGGACGGGCGATCAGAATATCGAGTTTTACAATGCGACGCTGGATCAGCAGGCGCAGGCAGACACCGCGCTGTCCTCAATCCCGCTGCTCAATGGCATCGAGTCCTACGCGCTGAGCAGCAATCGAATCGCTGGTCCGGGTTCGGCGCTTCGTATCCTCGACAGCGTGGGCGGCCAGAACTATGCCGTTGACGCCTCGACGGCTACGGTGCTTACGGCGCTGAATGATGTGAGCCAAGCACCCTCCACGTCCCTCATCGAGGGCAGCGGGGGCAACGACGTCATTCGTACTTCGGCGATTGATGCCGAGCGAGGCCGCTTGACGATCGATCTGCGGGACGGGGGGCAGGATGTGGTGTTTGTGGGGAATGTTTGGGGTAACGGATCGAGTGCTGTGCGGGTTCTTGGCTTTGACACGCTAGGCGCTTCAATCGATCGACTAGCGATGATCACCGATCAAGGGGTGGAAAGTAGTCCTGGTTTCGTGTCGGTAAGTTCATCCCAAGTCGGTGCCCCCAGGACTCTTGGGCCCCAAGTCCTGGAGTTTGAGACGGGATACGCGAACAGCATCGTACAGCCTGCCTCGGCGACGGATCTGGCGAAAATTGGTGATCTCCTTCGGCTGTCGTTTGGTTCGTCTGCCGGGGGGCGGTTCTACGCGTTGGTCTACGGTGGCGAAGCTAATTCCGAAGACGCTTGGCTTTACAGTGTTTTCGCGGGGCCCAATGGATTCGATTACGTTGGTGGAGCCTCCCAGTCTCAGTCGTCAACCCTCGAACTCATCGCAATCTTTGAAGACGTCGGTGCGAACGCGTTCTCGGCGGCGAACTTCGCTCACTTCCTGCCCTTCGTTCAGAACATCAACCCGCCCTTGCTGCTCGTCTGAGCGATCAGTTGATTCTGAGCGCGTTGATGATGCGGGGCGGTTCCCCGGTCGGCTGACTCTCTTCGCCCGTCAGCGGATTCAGCCCGACCGAGACGCGCCGTAGCTTGTCCAGGGTGGACCACTTGGTTTCGTCTGCGCCGCGCTCCCCGCCAAACACCACGCGACCAAAGACCGCGTAGCCTTCGTTGACGGTGCCGTCGGCCGCGACCGAGTAATCGAGGAAATAGTTGTCCTCGACATTGATGAAGAATTCGGTTGTAGCGCTGTCCGGCACATTCGTGCGTGCCATGCCGACCGTGCCATAAATATGACTGAGCGCTGTATCGCGCGTACGCTCCAGGGGGATCGGTGTCAGACCCTGGACCTTCTGTCGATATTGACTATTTGCATCCCAGACGTAGCCCCCCGTCTGCACCATGAAGCCTTCGATGATCCGGTGGAATACGATCCCGTCGTAGAACCCCTGCTCGACGTAGTTCAGAAAATTGGCTGTGCTGAGTGGGGCCGCACTGTCTTCGAGTTCGATCGCCAGCTCACCCAATGTGGTGTTCAGCCCGATGACCGGTCGAATCGACTTGAAGGCGGCGTTGAACAGCGCTTCGCTGAAGGGTGCCCCTTGCCCCGTGGTCGACATCTTGCCGGTGGCGTCGCGCGTCCACAGGTAGTGCCGCTTGACCTCCTCGCCGGCAACCATCGTGTACGTGCGGGTGAGTCCGCCGGCATCGGAGCGCTTCCAGCACGGATCGGTCTCAGCGGGTCGCCCGCCTTCGTCGCGGATGCAGTACTCGGTTGTTCCCGCATCGTCGGTGTTGTCTGCCGTAAAGATGATGTCCTGGCCTTCGCGACGGTAGCGAAAGCCTTGTTCACGGACCGTCCAGTTGAACGATCGGCGGGCCGATGCACCGAATCGATCGCTCACCTTGAGTTCGATCGGGTAGGTGCCCGCCTTGGTCGGGGTGCCGCTGATCCAACCGGTATGCGGATTGGCCAGTTTCAGGCCGTCGGGTAAAGGCGAGAGGGCCTCATAGGTCAATACATTGTTGTCCCGATCGGTTCCCAGGGCCTTCAGGGTGACGACCTCGCGTCCGGTGACCGAGGTCTGATCCTCGATCGCGGCCAGCTCAGGTGCGAAATTGCCGGGACTACTGCAGGCCGCGAGCACACTACAGAGAATGATTGCGCTGACTGCCCGCTGCATGGACACGGCGATGCGCGAGCGCTGCAGACGCGTGCGCGTGAACGGGTGGTCTTGGGCAGACCCTTGGGCGTTGGATGAATGTTCGCGAGGCATTGCAATGACGGGACTGAAGCGGGGCAAGACCGTTGGATGGCTGATCATACCGTGTGCCCGCTCACTGAATCCGCTCAATCCTGCGCAGGGTGGCCGCATCGGGATCAGCCGGGAAATCCGTCAGCCAGTCGGCAACCCGGGTCGTGGTTTGCTCGGAGACGATCTGCAGCGAAGCGGGGCTGGGCACTGTTAAAAGCTGACCGATCACGACGTACTGATCGTCGTCGACCGAGGTCAGGCTCTGTGCCGAATTATCGGAGAGATTGATTGCAAAAATACCCGCTTGCTGGCGTCCGTCATCCGCCCGGCAGCGGGCTGAGGACATGGCGAGGGTGAATTGGAGATTGGGTGAGATCGTTTGTTGCGGAGCGCCGACTTCGATGGCTGGCCAGGTTCGAGGTTGTGGCACGGCAGACGACGTACCCACCTCGTAGCAGCCGCCCTCGATTCGGACCCCTCGCAGAATCTGATGGAACACGGTCCCGGAATAGTGTCCTTCGCGGACGCGATGCAGGAAGTGGTCCGACCAGGCGCGCTGCACGCTGCCACTCGCGCCGATATCGATTTGAACGCGGACAGGCGTTGGGTTGTCCGGCCGCCCGATATCCAGTGCAACAACGGGGGGCGCGATCGTCCACTCCCCGGCACGCAGGACCGCACCGCTCGCAGAGAGCGTTTCGATCTGGATGGGACCGAGGGCCGTCGGGGTACACGTCGCCTCGATCCGGGTCGTCGTGCGAAGCGTGATGGCCGCGTCGCCCTGGCAGGCCCCGCTCAGGCGCACTCGCAGGTTCGGATCAAGGCGTTCGCCCGAAACCTGGATCGTTGTGGGCTCGCCGTACCAGACCGGTGCGGCGGTGAGGGCCGTGATCTGGGGCATGTTCGGGTCCGAAGCGCTCCCCGAGCCCCCGCCACAAGCGCCCAGTGCGAGTGCAACGCACAGTCCAAGTGGCCCGAAGTGTCTGGATGGCTGGAGCGCGGGACCGCCCCACGTGCCTCGCCCAGATCGACGTTCGACGTTCACGCACCCACCACGAACAGGCCAACCACGGACGCTACGCCCCCCAGCCAGACCACGCTGCGCAGTGTCGCTCGGTCGGTGATGTAAGCCCAGCCGTACGCGATTCGAAACAGCACGAAGGCGACCCCCAGACCATCGATCTGTGTCTGCGGGGCTTCGCAGAGGTGCGCAATGATGACCCCGGCAGCAAAGGGCGGGAAGGCCTCGTAGCTGTTCAACTGCGCCCAATGCGCCCGCTGTTGTCGGCCCTGGACCGAATCCAGGTAGCGGCGAGGCGCCCGGTTGTCGTACGGGGTATCGCCGACCTTGGCAATGCCGGCAAACACATAAGGCAGCAGGGCCGCGGCGAGCACGCACCAGAATGCGAGGGTCATGATGATTTCTCCGGGGGGTGGGGCTTGGACTGCGCGGGGGGTGATCCGCCTGGCGCCGGCTCGGCGACACGGGCCTGAGCCTCGCGGGCCAGCCGCTTGGCTTTTTCTCGCCTCAGGTCATGAAACTGCCAGGCCGCAAAAACGAACACCAGCAGAAAAACGCCCAGTTCGATCCAGATTCCCACGATCATGACTCCGAGTGGTGGCCGCGTTAGACTGCAGAACATTTCCGCTTGCAAGGATACTCCGATGGACTATTCGAAGTTCGGCCGTACGGGTCTTGAAGTCTCCCGGATCTGCCTGGGTTGCATGAGCTACGGAGAGCCTGGTCGGGGTCAACACCCCTGGACGCTCCCCGAGGCTCAGAGCCGGCCCTTCATTCGCCGCGCGCTCGATCTCGGCATCAATTTCTTTGACCTTGCGAATGTGTATTCGGATGGATCCAGCGAGGAGATCGTCGGTCGGGCCTTGCTCGACTATGCGCGCCGCGATGACGTGGTGATTGCCACCAAGGTCTGTCACCGCATGCGTCCCGGGCCCAATGGCGCAGGGCTCTCCCGGAAAGCCATTCTGAGTGAAATCGATGCCAGTCTGAAACGCCTGGGGACGGACCATGTGGATCTGTATCAGATCCATCGATGGGATCCGCGCACGCCGATCGAGGAGACGATGGAGGCGCTGCACGACGTCGTCAAAGCCGGCAAGGCGCGCTACATCGGCGCCTCGACCATGTGGGCCTGGCAGTTTGCCAAGGCGCAACACACCGCCG
>JBDLRB010000193.1:0-7939 GCA_039800205.1 Pseudomonadota bacterium
CCCGTGCAATTCGTGGTCTTTCTGCTCAGCGTCGGGCTGATCCTGCGCTACCTCCTGACCGGCGAGGGCTTTGAGCTCGCGACAGCCTCGGTCGTACTCAAGACGCTGGTCCTCTACCTGATCATGGTCACGGGGGCCATCTGGGAAAAGGTCGTATTTGGGCGCTACCTGTTCGCCGCCTCCTTTTTCTGGGAGGACGTCTTCAGCATGCTCGTGATCGCACTGCATACAGCCTGCCTGGTCGCATGGTTCACGGGCACGAATGGGCTGTCGGCCGAGGCGCAAATCCACCTCGCGCTGGCCGCCTATGCCACCTACCTGATCAACGCCGGCCAGTTCCTGTTCAAGCTGCGGCGTGCCCGTCTGGAGGCCCGCGGATGAATGCCCGCATACCCATCGTCGCCGCAGGGTGTGCCGAGCCGCAAACGACGCTGAAGGAACGCGGTCAGCGTGAGGTGTTCTGCGGGTTGACCGGCATCATCTGGCTGCATCGCAAGATCCAGGATGCGTTTTTCCTGGTGGTCGGCTCACGCACCTGTGCGCACCTGATCCAGTCCGCCGCCGGCGTCATGATCTTCGCCGAGCCTCGTTTCGCGACGGCTATTATCGATGAGCGTGATCTGGCCGGTCTGGCGGATGCCAACGAGGAACTCGACCGGGTGGTGGCGCAACTGCTCTCCCGGCGGCCGGACATTCGCATGTTGTTCCTGGTGGGCTCCTGTCCGTCCGAAGTGATCAAGCTCGATCTCCACCGTGCGGCTCAGCGCCTCAACGGGCTGCACCGGGCCGCGGGCGTACGGGTGCTCAATTATTCGGGCAGCGGCATCGAAACCACCTTCACGCAGGGTGAGGATGCCTGTCTGGCCGCGCTCGTACCCGAGTTGCCCGCAGCCCAGTCCGAACGTCCTGCGCTGATGATCGTCGGTGCACTCGCCGATATCGTCGAGGATCAGCTGACAGGCTTGCTGGCCGAGCTCGGGATCGGTCCGGTGTATTGCTTGCCTCCGCGGCGAAGCGATGCATTGCCCCCGGTCGGCCCCGGCACGCAGTTCCTGCTTGCCCAGCCCTTCCTGGGCGATACCGCACGGGCGCTTGAGGCGCGGGGCGCTCGCCATCTCGCCGCGCCCTTTCCACTGGGTGAGGAGGGCACGACCGCCTGGCTGGCGGCGGCCTCGGCGGCATTTGGCGTCGCACCCGAGCGCTTCGAGTCCGTCACGGCGGCCGCGCGGGCCCGCGCCCGTCGTGCGGTCGGACACTGGCGCGCCCGACTTGAGGGCAAGCGCATCTTCTTTTTCCCTGATTCGCAGCTCGAAGTCCCCCTTGCACGATTTCTGGCCCGCGAACTCGGTGTGCAGCTGACCGAAATCGGCACGCCCTATCTGCATCGAGGTCTGCTGGCCCGCGAACTCGAGGCGCTTCCCGCCGATGTCGTGCTGTCCGAGGGCCAGGATCTCGAGCGTCAACTCGATCGGTGCACGGCCCTTGCCCCGGATCTGGTCGTCTGCGGCCTGGGCCTGGCCAACCCACTCGAGGCGGCCGGTCTGACCACGAAGTGGTCGATCGAACTCGTCTTCAGCCCCATCCATGGCTATGAGCAGGCGGGCGATCTGGCCGAACTCTTCGCGCGCCCTTTCGTCCGTCGTGAAAAGCTGGCGGCCTTGCCGCTCACGACCCCGGTCGCTCGACGTGCGATTCCGATCGAACCCAGGAGCGAGTCATGAAACTCGCGCTCTGGACCTACGAAGGTCCGCCCCATGTGGGTGCGATGCGGGTTGCGACCGCCATGCGGGGCGTTCACTACGTCCTGCACGCGCCTCAGGGCGACACCTATGCCGATCTCCTGTTCACGATGATCGAGCGGCGCAGCGTCCGCCCGCCGGTCACCTACACCACCTTCCAGGCGCGCGACCTGGGCGGCGACACCGCCGAACTCTTCAAGCGTGCGGCCCAGGAGGCCCATGCGCGCTTTGCGCCCCAGGCGATGCTGGTCGGCGCCTCGTGTACGGCCGAGCTGATCCAGGATGATCCAGGCGGTCTGGCCCAGGCACTCGATCTGCCGATTCCGGTCGTACCGCTCGAACTGCCCTCGTATCAGCGCAAGGAAAACTGGGGGGCGGCTGAAACCTTTCTGCAACTGGTCCGGGCGCTCGCGCAAGCGCCCACCGCCGAGGCCTCGGCAGGGCCCACATGCAACATTCTGGGGCCCGTGGCGCTGGGGTTCAGACATCGTGACGACTATCGCGAAATTCGTCAGCTGCTTGAATGCATCGGCATCCAGGTTCGGGTGACTGCGCCCTGGGAAGCCAGCCCGGCGGATATTGCCCGCTTGCCCGAGGCTCAGTTCAACGTAGTCCTCTACCCCGAGACCGCAGGGCTCGCTGCCGCCTGGTTGCAGCGCAAATTCGACCAGCCGGCAACGCGGACGATACCGATCGGGGTGATCCAGACCGAGGCCTTCATCCGTGAGGTGGCGGGCCTGGCGGGCCTGGATCCAGACGATGCGGTGGCGCGCTGCCGGGCGCGTTTCGGCGTGCATTCGGCGTGGTACAGCGCGTCGGTCGATGCGACCTATCTCACCAACAAACGGGTGTTCGTGTTCGGCGATGCGACCCATGCCATTGCGGCGGCCCGGGTGGCTGCGGATGAAATGGGCTTTCAGGTGGTGGGTCTGGGCACCTACAGTCGGGAATTCGCACGCGAGGTCCGCGCGGCGGCCGAGCACTACGGCCTCACTGCGCTGATTTCCGATGACTACCTCGAAATCGAAGAGGCCGTGTCCGCCGCCCGGCCGGAACTGGTGTTGGGGACCCAGATGGAGCGTCATATCGCCAAGCGTCTGGGCATTCCCTGCGCGGTGATTTCAGCGCCCGTTCATGTCCAGGATTTTCCCGCGCGTTATGCGCCACAGATGGGTTACGAAGGAGCGAACGTTTTGTTCGACACCTGGGTTCATCCGCTGATGATGGGCCTCGAAGAGCACCTTCTGGGCATGTTTCGCGATGATTTCGAATTTCACGCGGACGCGGCCGCATCACACCTGGGTCATGCTTCGGCCGCTTCCCGAATCGCCCCCGAACCCGAACTCGAACCCGAACCCATCGCGCCCGCACGGCCGGATCCCACTTCGCCCATCGAGCCGATCTGGGCCGACGATGCGACCCGCGAGCTCGGCAAGATCCCGTTTTTTGTCCGGGGCAAGGCGCGCCGCAATACCGAGCGCTTTGCGCTCGAGCGGGGCGTCACCCAGATCACGCGCGAGGTGCTCTACGAGGCGAAGGCCCACTATGCGCGCTGACGCCGCCCGTCGTGCCCATGCGGAGTCCGAACCGGCGATGCGCGTGGTCGTGGTCACGATGGATACGCACCTGGCCTCGGCGACGGCCAGCGCCGCGCGTCGGCTCACGCGCCTGCTGCCCGGGGTCGTACTCGAAATGCATGCCGCGTCCGAGTATGCGGCCAGCGCCGAAAAACTCCAGGCCTGCCTGGGAGCCATTGAGCAGGCCGATCTGGTCATCGTGACCATGTTGTTCATGGAAGATCATTTCCTGCCTGTGTTGCCGGCGCTTGCTGCACGGCGTGAACAGGCCGATGGCATGGTGTGCGCGATGTCCGCGCCCGAGGTGGTCCGTTTGACGCGGATCGGGCGTCTGGACATGTCAAAGCCGGCCACCGGTGCGCTCGGCTTTCTCAAGCGGCTTCGCGGCGGCGGCAAGTCTGAAAAAGGTCCGAGCAAGGACAGTGGTGCGCGCCAGATGCGCATGCTGCGGAGCCTGCCCAGACTGCTGCGTTTCATCCCGGGTACGGCCCAGGATCTTCGGCTCTATTTCCTCTGCTTGCAGTACTGGCTGGGCGGCTCCGAAGACAACATGACCCAGATGGTCATCGCATTGATCAATCGCTACGCGAAGGGGCCCCGTGAACGCCTGCGCGGTCGGATCCGTGCGGCAGACCCGGTGGAGTATCCCGATCTCGGGGTCTATCACCCCCGCATGCCGGGGCGTATCGATCAGCGTCTTCAGGCGCTGCCCGAAACGGGCGGCGATGGGTCCCGGGGAACGGTTGGGCTTTTGATGCTCCGGTCCTATCTGCTGGCGGGCAACAGCGCCCATTACGATGGCGTGATTGACGCACTCGAGTCCCGTGGACTCAAGGTGATCCCAGCGTTTGCAATGGGGTTGGATGCGCGGCCAGCCATTGAACAGTATTTCAGAAGCGAGGGGCAGACGCGTGTCGATGCCGTGGTGTCGCTCACCGGGTTTTCGCTCGTGGGCGGACCCGCCTACAACGACTCGCAGGCGGCCGAGGCCATACTGAGCGCGCTCGATGTCCCTTACTTCGCCGCCCATCCGGTCGAGTTCCAGACCCTTGCAGACTGGGGGGCGTCCGACCGGGGTTTGATGCCGGTCGAGTCCACCATCATGGTGGCGATTCCCGAACTGGACGGTGCAACAACACCGAGCGTCTTCGGTGGGCGACCCGGTGCCCCGGGTCAGGTGTGCCGGGGCTGTAGCCGCGGCTGTACCTTCGAGTCGAGCACAAGTGCGCAGGATATGGTGTCTTGCCCTGAGCGCGCCGCGACGCTCGCGGATCGGGTTGCACGGCAGGTTGCGTTACGACGTTCAGCCCCCGCCCAACGTCGTGTGGCCCTGGTCCTGTTCAATTTTCCGCCCAATGCCGGAGCGACCGGCAGTGCAGCGCATCTAGCGGTCTTCGAATCGGTGCATCGTGTACTCACCGCCATGAAGGCCCAGGGCTACCGGGTCGATCTGCCCGATTCGCCGGATCACCTGCGCGACCGTTTGCTGGTGGGCAATGCGGCGCAGCACGGCACCGACGCCAATGTGCTGGCCAGTATCCCGCTTGCTGAACATCTGGCCCGTCAGCGTTGGCTCCCCGAGATCGAAGCGGCCTGGGGGCCGGCGCCGGGTCGCACCTTGACGGATGGTCGGCGGCTCTTCGTCCAGGGGGTTGACCTCGGCGAGGTGGTCGTCGCGGTCCAGCCCGGGTTTGGCTACGAAGGCGATCCGATGCGCCTGATGTTCGAGAAAGGCCTGGCTCCAACGCACGCGTTCGCTGCGTTCTATCGGTGGCTACGCGAAGACTTCAAGGCCGATGCCGTGCTGCACTTCGGGACCCACGGGGCACTCGAATTCATGCCCGGCAAGCAGGCCGGGGCCTCGGGCAATTGCTGGCCCGATCGGCTGATCGGCGACCTCCCGAACTTCAATCTTTACGCCAGCAACAATCCCTCGGAGGGCACGATCGCCAAGCGTCGGGCGGCAGCCACCCTGCTGAGTTACATGACGCCGCCCATCACCGAAGCCGGGCTCTATGCAGGTCTCGGGGAACTGCGTCAGACCCTCGACCGTTTGCGTGGGCTCGAACCCTTACCCGATGACGCCCTGATCGATGCGTCTTCCGAGCGGGGCAGCCTGCTTGCGCTGATCATCGAACAGGCGCGCGTGGTCGAGATCGACACCGATCCCCTCGAGCGGACCCTGATCGACGGCGCCGAGGTTCTGGCCGTGCAGCAGGCCATCGATCGGCTCCAGTCCCAGTTGCACGAGATCGAGTCTGCGCTGATCCCGTGCGGCTTGCATGTACTCGGTGTGCCGATGTCCCGCGACGCGCGTCGTGACATCCTGTGCGCAATGGCTCGCGCCTATCAGGCCATGAGCCCGATCGTGATCGACCCGGTCGTCATCGATGCAATCCTCGATGAGACCTCCGAGTCCCAGGCGCTCAAGCGCCTCACGGCTGCCTTGGGTGCCGAGCCCTCCGAATCCATGATGGGTTTTGCCCGGGTGCTTGCGCGCGCCAATGCGCAGATGCAGACCAACCCCGAGATCGATGCGGTCCTGCGTGCGCTGGACGGTCGATTTATCGCTCCCGCGCCGGGGGGCGATATTCTGCGCAATCCCGAGGCCATGCCCACGGGGCGCAATATCCACGGCTTCGATCCGTTCCGGATGCCCAGTCGATTTGCCGTCATGGATGGCGAACGGCAGGCGGCACGATTGCTCGAGCGTCACCAGGCCGAAGGGCATCCGCTCCCCGAGACCATCGCCATGGTCCTCTGGGGGACGGACAACCTCAAGACCGAAGGCGGGCCCATCGCACAGGTCCTGGCGCTGCTCGGGGCGCGCCCCCGATTCGATGCCTTCGGACGATTGGCCGGCGCAGAGCTGATTCCGCTCGACGAGCTCGCGCGTCCCCGGATCGACGTCGTCGTGACCCTGTCCGGTATTTTCCGTGACCTGCTACCGCTTCAGATCCGCATGCTCGCCGAAGCCGCCGCGCTGGCCGCTGCGGCCGATGAGCCCCTCACGCGCAATTTCGTTCGCAAGCACAGTCTTGACTACATGGCGCGCCACGGCGTCGATCTCGAGACGGCTGCGCTGCGCGTCTTTGGCAATGCGGATGGCGCCTACGGAGCAAATGTCAACCACCTGATCGAACAAGGGTGCTGGCAGGACGAGGACGAACTGGCCGAGGCCTACACCCGGCGCAAGGGCTTTGCCTACGGCAAGAGCGGTTCGCCCGTTCAGCAACCCGAGCTGTTGAGGGCGGTGCTTCAGGATGTGAGTCTGGCCTACCAGAACCTGGATTCCATCGAGGTCGGGGTGACCACCGTCGACAACTACTTCGATACCTTGGGCGGCGTGACCCGCGCAGTGCGCCGCGCCCGGTCGCAGGCGGGCACCGGGGGCGAGTCGGTACCGGTCTACATCGGCGATCAGACCACCGGTTCGGGCCAGGTACGCACCTTGTCCGAACAGGTCGCACTCGAAACCCGCACCCGGGTGCTCAACCCGAAGTGGTATGAGGGCATGCTCGCCCACGGATACGAAGGCGTCCGTCAGATCGAGGCTCACCTGACCAACACCATGGGCTGGTCGGCCACCACCGGTCAGATTCAGCCTTGGGTCTACCAGCAGATGACCCGTACGTTCATGCTCGATCCACAGATGCGGGACCGCCTGGCCTCGCTCAACCCCACAGCCTCGGCCCGGGTGGCCAATCGCCTGCTCGAGGCCTCCGATCGCAATTATTGGAACCCCGATCCTGAAATGCTCGAGGCTTTGCGCCGTGCCGGCGAAGAGCTCGAGGATCGGATCGAAGGGGTCTATCAGGGAGCAAGCTCATGAATATCGCATCGGTTCCAGTCACTGAACTCAGACGTCGACCTGCGCCGCCCGACGGTGAGGGCAGTCTTCAGGTTGAGCTCGATCCGCGGGTGCGCATCGGCAATGCGCGGGTCTTTGCGGTGTATGGCAAGGGCGGGATCGGCAAGAGCACGACCTCATCCAACCTGTCCGTGGCCTTCTCCAAGCTCGGCAAGCGGGTCCTGCAGATCGGCTGTGACCCCAAGCACGATTCCACCTTCACGCTGACCAAAAAACTGCAGCCTACCGTCATCGACGTGCTGGAGTCGGTCGATTTCCATCCCGAGGAATTGCGCGTCGAGGATTTCGTGGTCGAAGGGTACAACGGCGTGCTCTGTGTCGAAGCGGGCGGGCCGCCCGCAGGCACCGGATGCGGCGGCTACGTTGTGGGTCAGACGGTCAAGCTGCTGAAGGAACACCATCTGCTCGATGAGACCGATGTCGTCATCTTCGATGTGCTGGGCGATGTCGTCTGCGGCGGTTTTGCCGCGCCGCTGCAGCATGCCGAGCGTGCCCTGATCGTCGCGGCCAATGACTTCGACTCGATCTTCGCGATGAATCGAATTGTCCAGGCCATTGGCGCCAAGGCGAAAAACTATCGTGTGCGCCTTGGTGGAGTGATCGCCAATCGCAGCGCGCAGACCGATCAGATCGATCGCTTCGCCGATCGTGTGGGTCTCAATCGATTGGCCCATTTTCCTGATCTCGATGTCATTCGCCGCAGCCGGCTGAAGAAGGCCACCTTGTTCGAGATGGAGCCTTCGCCCGAGCTC
>JBDLRB010000194.1:0-13332 GCA_039800205.1 Pseudomonadota bacterium
GGATAACGGCCGTGATGGGGGAGCGGAGTGTGAGTGTCCATGGCGATTCTCAGCAGGCAGGGTTCACGAGCAGCACACGCTTCTTGATGTGTCGATCCGCGACGGTACGCAGGGCCTCACGCCACGCCGAAAACTCGAACTCGACCCATGGGGGCGGCTGAATACGCCCCTGCGCATACAGTTGGAACACCTCTTCAAAACACTGACGCAGCCGATCGGGTCGGCGTTTCCGGTAGTCGCTGATCTGCAGACCGCTGACCTCGATGTTCTTGACCAGCAGATAATTCATCTTGAGCGTCGGTATCGCGCCAGCCGCGAAACCGACGACCACCAGTCGCCCACACCAGGCGACTGCACGAATCGCCGCCGCGAAGATCTCATCGCCCAGCATGTCAATCACGAGGTCGGCACCCTGCCCGCCCGTCCCGGCCAGCACCTGCTCGCGAAGCGAATCGCGCAAGTTCGGGGCGGTCAGATCGATGATCTGGTCGGCCCCCCCCTCGCGCGCGATCGCCGCACCGTCCTCAGAGGACACGCCCGCCATCACATGCCGCGCCCCCATCGCGCGCGCCAACTGAAGGCACGCAAAACCGACTGCGCCCGATGCGCCAAGCACGAGTACCGATTCGCCGGAGCGAATGCGGCCACGTTCACGCAACGCAAACCAGGCGGTATCGAAACAGAGTGACATCGACGCTGCCGCAGGAAAACTCATCGCTTCGGGCAGGACGTAGCACTGGTTTGCGGCCACACGCGTCTGCTCGGCGTACCCCCCCTGCTCGGCCATGGCAAGCACGCGGTCGCCGACTGTCAGATCGGTCACGCCCTCACCCCGGCTCAGAACGACACCGGCGGGGCCCTTACCGGGACTGAAGGGCAAGGCGGGCAGAAACTGATAACGCCCCTGGATAACCAATTGGTCGACAAAATTGGCGGCGACGGCCTGCACCCCCACCACCACCTCGCCCGGGCCGGGGCTCAGGTCGTCGACCTCGGTCAGCGAAAGCTGGTCCACAGAACCAAAGGCACTCAATACGATGGCTTTCATCAGGTCACTCGCAAACACTCATGGCTGGGGCCCGGACCACCGGACGGGGATCGGCGACCAGCGACCCGCGTTGACCGCATCGACCACGGCTCGCTTCAGGATTTTTCCGCTGGCAGTCAACGGAATCTCATCGACCTGCAGGAAGTATTCGGGCATATCAAATTTCGACAAGCCCGCGTGATACAGGTGAGCGAGCACCTCATTCGCGTCGATCGGTTTTTGGGACCGGGCCATCACCACCAGGCAAACTTTTTCGCCCAGCCGTTCGTCCGGAACCGGGATCGCCGCCACACGTTCAAGCCCCGGATATTGATGGGCGAGCGATTCGATCCGGGCGGGAAAGATGTTGTGCCCACCACGAATGATGATGTCCTTCTTTCGCCCCGTAATCGTGATGTAGCCCTCCGCATCCAGAAAGCCCAAATCTCCGGTCATGAACCAGCCACTGGGGCTATAGGACCGCTCGGTCGATAACTGATCGTCGAAGTATCCCAGCATCAGACTCGCGCCTCGGGCCACGATCTGACCGACTTCGCCCGCCGGAAGCACGCGCTCCGGGTCGTCCTGACTGACAATCCGGACCTCGTAGCCTGGGCACGCCCGACCGGACGTATTGATGACTCGATCGGGGGAGTCATCGGGGAGCGTGTAGTGATGGGAGCAGCCCTCGGTCATGCCATAGCCGCTTTGCGGCCGAATACCATAGCCCAGCAAACTCTTGACCAGCGCACGGGGCGCAGCCGCCCCCGATATCCGGAAACCAACCAGTCGCAAGCCCTTTGCCTCACCCGCTTGCTCAAGTTCCTTCAGCAGATCGCTCGCATGGACCGGCACACCGAATGCAAAGGTCGCACCCACCTCGATCAAACGCTGCAAAAGACTCTTGCCCCGGCCCAGGTCGTGGACCACCAGGCGGGCCCCCACGGCAAGGGCAAGGACCATTGCGCCAAACCCGAGGTTGTGTGACAGGGGACTGAGCGTGTACACAACGGATTCGCGGTCAAACGACCAGTCGGTCGCCATCGCACGCGCGTTTGCAAGCAGCGTATTGCTACTGTGCATCACACCCTTGGGCTCGCCAGTCGTCCCCGAGGTAAACGCGAGATAGCAGACCGCGTTGGCGTCACCACAGCGCCGCCCGACCTCGGTCGGCACGGTCTGCGCACTGGCCCCGGAGAGTACATCGCGACCACTCAGGTCATGAATGGCCAGCGCGTCGAGCGCATCGGGGGCGCTCAAGCGATAAGCACACTTGAGACTAGGCACCGAATCGAGGCGGTCATAAATATCGGTCTGCTCGATATTTGCGCCGTAGCCGGCCTCGCCGATCAGCGCTGCCGCGCTCATGCGCGACATCAGTTGAAGCGTTTCTTCAGCGGTATGGTTACGATGCAGGGAGGGCGAACAGATCAGTCCGTTGCGCGAACAGGCCAGAATCGCAACGACCGTCTCAAGGCGACTGGACAGCCAGACCGCCACACGCTGGCCGGTCCGGACGCCGTTACGATCCAGATCATCCGCCAATTCGTTGACTGCAACAAGGAGTTGCCTGTAGGTGACCGTCCGCCTCGAGTCCTGCAGGGCGACATGATCGGGGTGCGAAGCAGCGCCCTTCAGCACCAGATCGTACAGGGTGTCATCGGCCCAATGCCCCTCGGCGTAAAACCGACGAATATCGGGATAGCTGAGTGTTGTCAGCATCGTGTTGATCATATCGATTCCTTGGCGACCGACAGTCAGCCGGGGAGCTGTGAACCGGCCTGCGAATCTCGTACCTGCTTCACGGCCTTGATGATGTTCACATAGCCCGTACAACGGCACAGATTGGACGACACGAGCTCGACGATTTCATCGTCGCTCAACGTCGGGTTGGACTCAAGCGCTGCCGTGATCAACATGAGGAATCCAGGTGTACAGAAGCCACACTGGAGCGCATGCTGATCGATAAAGGCCTGCTGCAGCGGGTTGAGGCTGCGGTCAGCGGCCTGAAGGCCTTCAACCGTGCGGATCGAGGCCCCCTGTGCCTGCACGGCGAACATGAGACACGCGCGAATGGCCTGACCATCAACGATGACCGTGCAAGTGCCGCACACGCCATGCTCGCAACCAACATGCGTTCCTGTGAGCCCACAATCTTCACGCAGAGCATCGGCGAGCGTTTTCCGGGATTCGACCTGGATCTCGAAATCCTGACCATTGACGGCAAACACGACTTTCTCGCACGTCATCTCGTTTCCCCTCAAACCTGAACCGACGAATGAATGCCCCGAAGGGCCCGCGTGAGTGCACGCCGAACCATCGCCCGAGTCAGGTCGCGCCGATATGCGGCATCGATCTGAAGATCTTCCAGTGGGTCGACCTGCTCGGCAGCCAGGCAAGCGGCCTCGTCGATACGCCCGGAAGTCGGCTCGGTTCCCTCCAACAACTGTTCGACCCTGGTCAGTCGACGCGGAAAGGCCTCGACCCCGCCCACGCCTAGTCGGACATCAAGCATACGTCCTTGCCGCATCTCGAATGTCGCGAGACTCATCGCGATCGCAAAATCGCCGGCGCGGCGGTTGAACTCGGCGAAACCGAAGCGGCACGTATCTGACAGGAGCGGCAAGGAGACCGAGGCGAGTAACTCACGGGCAGAAAGATCCGTCGACATGATGCCGGTGAAGTAGTCCGACGCATCGATGTGCCGCTCACCGTCTGCGGACAGCGCCTGAATCCGGCCGCCCAGCGTGGCGGTGACGAGGCACCACTCGGAGGCGGGATCCGAATGGGCAACACTCCCGCAGAAAGTACCCCGCTCGCGGATCGGATGGTGGGCGATATGGTGCGCGACATCTGCCAGCAAGAGGCCAAGCCGGCCCGGTGCCTGCCCAAGTGCGAACCAGTTGTGCCGGGTGATGGCACGAACCCTGAGCCGGCCCGCGTCTTCGACCGCACCCTGTAGCTCGGGAATGCGATTAATGTCGATCAGATGCGTCGGATAGGCCACTCGTAGCGCCATCATCGGCACCAGGCTCTGTCCGCCGGCAAGAATCCGACCACCCCGATCGGCTGTATCGGCCAGGCGAGCGACGGCATCCTGGACCGAATGGGCCGCCGAGTATTCAAACGGTGCAGCTTTCATGACTCCGCATTCCTTAGCATAGAAACTGCCGGGTTTCCGGTAGCGCCGCCCAGTGCGCCCAACTTCGCTCGACCGGGTCGGCAGCGAGCGTCTGGTAATGGCTGATCTCGCCAGGGCTGAGAAACCGGGGCGTACCCAGCGCGCAGGATTCCCGCAAAAACATGGCATCGCGGCAGTAATGCACTGCGCGGAACACCAGTTCCTTGAGGCTTCGGCCCGCAACAGTCGCCCCATGGTTCTGCATCAGCACCATCCAGCCCGCGCCCAGACTGGAAGCGAGCGACTCGGCCTGCTCGGCATCACTGACGAGGAGCCGCGTATCCCCAAAGGCAGCTCGGCTGTCCCAGACAGGAACCGCGAGCCCCATCGATGCGCCGGTCTGAGAAACCGGCCGAAGCGCGACACCCGCGATCGCGAACGGCATGATCGACGCGCCATGGTGGTGGCAGATCGCCTGCACGTCAGGTCGTCGAGCGTAGATCGCCGCATGAATGAAACGCTCGGAGAAGTGGCGGGGCGGCTCACCCTCCGGCAAGTCAACGGGGCGACCCGCCTGATCATAAGCAATCAGCGAACTCGATGACATGAGAGCCGGTGCACCGGCCGCAAAGAGCCAAAACGATTGCGGATCTGCCATGCAGCGAAAAGTGATGTGGCCAAAGACGTCCAGCACCCCTTGCGACATCAGGATTGCGTAGGCCGTGCGTAACTCGGCCAGACGCTCCTCTGCCTGCGCCCTATTTGACATGAATGTGCCCCCCGTGGCGCTGCCGCTGCGCCTGAACCCACGCGACCCAGTCTGGGGGCTGGTACGCCGCGAGTGACCGGGCCGAACCCGCCTCGCGAATCAATCGTCTGATCTGCATTGGCGTGATCGGTGCAGAGGTGATTTCGACCCCCCAGGGTGACAAGGCGTCCTCGACGGCGGATGCAATCACGGCCGGAGTCGGGATCACGCCCGATTCGCCCACGCCCTTCAAACCCAGTTCATTGAATGGAGAAGGTGACTGGTCGTGAAGAATCGAGATATCTGGCATTTCAGCTGCGGTGATCAACAGGTAATCGGCAAGCGTCGTGCTGACCGGTTGCGCCTGCGCATCAAACCCCATCCATTCCAGGAGTGCATTGCCCAGCCCATGCGCTATGCCGCCGATGATCTGGCCATCCACTCCAGCCGGGTTGACCATTACGCCACAGTCATGGGCGATCACATACCTAAGCACCCTGACGCCACCCGTTTCGGGATCGACTTCGACTTCGGAGACCGCACAGCCGTTTGAGTAGCTCATGTCGTCGATGATCGTATGCTCAAGCACCTCAAGGAGCGGTCCCTGCGGGTCAGGCAACACGAAACCGGGCAGACCGACTGCCTCGCGCGCGAGACGGTCGAAATTAACGCTGATTTTGCTGTCATGGACACCAATCACCCGTCCATCCGACAAGGTCAGCCCATCAGTCTCGCATCCGAGCAAGGTCGCGGCGACCCGCAAGATACGGTCCCGAAGCCGGCCCGCTACGGCATGCGCCGACGACCCGGCTGTGACCGTCTGACGGCTGTTGAACCCGCCAAACCCGAGTGCAATCTGATCGGTGTCACCGACCACGACCCGGATGTCGGCGGAGTTCAACCCCAAAGACTCAGCAACGATCTGGGCAAGCATCGTGCGGGTGCCCTGGCCCATCGCGGCCGCGCCCGACTTGACATAGACCCGTCCGTCTTCGGCAAGCCCCACGCACACCGATTCGTACGGCCCACGACCTGTGCCTTCGACATAATTGGCCACGCCAATGCCGATAAACCGCCCTTGTTCACGTGCAGCAGCCTGACGGGCCGGGAAGCCGTCCCAGTCGATCGCCTGCAAGGCCCGCTCCATTGATCGGAGAAAGTCGCCGCTATCGAGCACGACAGGACGACCACCGCGCAGCACCAGCGGCTTGACACAGGGCATCTGCTCGGGGCGAACCAGGTTCCTGCGCCGAATTTCGACACGATCGATCTTCAGTTCACGGGCTGCGAGATCGAGCAGTCGCTCCATCACAAACACAGCCTGCGGTTGGCCGGCCCCCCGGACCGGCGTAACCGGCACCTTGTTGGTGAGCGCGAGCGTTGCCCTCAGATGGTAGGCCGGCACGTTGTAGGGTAACGGCACCGTCACGCCCGATCCATATGCAGTGTTGACGCCTCGAGCCGTGTAGGCACCGTGCTCGTGCAGCATATCGCCATCAAGGCCCAGCACCTTTCCCGCGCGATCGACCGCAAGCCTGACCGCCCAGTGCTGATCACGTTCCTGGGTCGCTGCAACACAATGCTCACGACGATCTTCAACCCACTTCACCGGACGACCCAGCAACCTGGCCAGTACGGGGACGATCACTTCCTCTGGATAGAACACGAGCTTGGGCCCGAAGCCCCCGCCCAGATCGGGCGCCACCACACGGACCTGGTCGGAACGCACCCCCAGCAGGCTGACCAGCAAGCGCTTGGCCGGGTGGGGCGTCTGAGTGGACGACCACACCGTCCATTTCGCCTCAACAGCATCGTAGCGCGACACCACGCCACGGGTCTCGAGCGAGTGCGCCGCGCCCCGGTGAAGCGAAAAGTTGCGCCGGATCTCAAGCGGCTGATCCGCGCAAGCCTCGGCCATCGAACCGTATTCGAACGATAGATCAGCCACGAGGTTATGCGGCAGTTCGGTGTGCGCAGTCACCGAGGTGGGATTGAGCGCATCGCGACAATCGGCGACCGCAGGCAAGGGGTCAAACTCGATCTCGACCTGCTCGGCGGCATCTTCGGCCTGCGCCCGCGTCTGGGCCACGACGACCGCGAGGGCTTCGCCGACATAGGTCGCTTCATCCTCGGGAAGGACCGGACGCTGGACATCAAGAAAAAAGGCTTTGGTGGGCAGCGCCACTTCGAGACGACGGCCACGCAAATGCGGGGTCAGGTCCGCCGCTGCATAAACCCCAATGACACCCGGCATCGCAAGCGCTGCGGCCTTGCCGGTGATGCGAAAACGTGCGTGCGCGTAGGGGCTGCGAATGACGGCTACCGCGCAGCAGTCCGGGAGATCGATATCGTCCAGAAAGCGCCCTGCGCCCCTGACCAGTGCATCGTCCTCGACTCGCGGCAGGGACTGTCCAATCGATCGAAACGCGCTCACGTCTGGGGCTCCTGGGCTGAACGGAAGATTCGCCTGATCATCATCGGCGTGATGGGCAGTGCCCGAATCGCGCCTGGCCGGTCGATCGCATCATCGATCGCTGCCGCAATGGCCGCACCGGCTGCGGTTACCCCGCCCTCTCCGGCCCCCTTGACCCCAAGCGGGTTCAGGGGACTGGGTGCGTCCTCGGTGATCAGAATCGAGACCTCGGGCATTTCCCTCGCTGTGGGCATCATGTAATCCGCCAGCGTCAGCGACAAGGGCTGACCCTGCTCGTCGTAACGAAATTCCTCGAACAACGCGCCACCAATGCCCTGGGCCAGTCCGCCCTGCAGTTGCCCCTCGACCAGCATCGGGTTGATCGCACGACCGACATCGTAGGCCACCAGGTATCGCTCGAGCTGTACGCCACCGGTGTCCTCGTCCACCCGGGCCAATGCAATGTGAACCCCATAGGGGTAGTTCATGTGCTCGGATACAAACCAGCCATCGGCGCCCAGGCCCGGCATCTCGCCCTGGGCCACTCGCACGGACGGAACCAGCTCCGCAGCAAGTCTCCCGAGCGTGAATTCAGTCGGCGAAAAGGAGTCATCCTCAATGGATCGTCGCCAGACGGTTCCCCCGCGCAGATCGAGGGTTTCGACCGGCGTCCCCAGCCGCGCAGCCGCGGTGGCCAGCGCGCGCTCACGGACCCGTGTCGCGGCAATACGGGTGGCCTCACCTGTCATCACAGTGACTCGGGATGCATGCGCACCAAAACCATGCTCGATACGGCTCGTCTGACCATGGACCACGGTGATGCACCGGTAATCAACGCCTAACGCATCGGCACAAATCTGGGCGAGTACGGTCTCAACCCCCTGCCCGACTGATGCAGCACCCGTCACCACTTCGACCTGTCCGCTCGAATCGACAGCGATACGAACCCCATCGACCGGCCCAAGCCCACTCTTTTCGACAAACAGGGCGAGCCCCAGCCCCACCCGCTCGCCCTTCAGCTTTCTCGCGAGGACCTGGGCTTGAGCCTTTTCCCAACCAAACGTATTCAGGGCCTTGGATAACAGCAATGCGTAGTCGCCCGAATCAAGTACGACCTCGGTGTCCAGCGCATCAAGCGGTCGTGCATAGGGCATCTCGTCGCGGGTAACGAGGTTCCTCTGGCGAACGATGATCGGATCCAGGCCGACTTTTCGGGCGACCGCATCCATCAATCGTTCGCGTACAAACGAACCCTCGAATCGTCCAGGACTCCGGTAGGTCGCTGCGGGCGTCTTGTTGGTCAGTCGATAGTGAAGACGCGCACGATAGGCGGGGACCTTGTAAGGGCCGAGCAAAAGCCCGATCGTCATGTCGGCCACCCGTGCACCATGGGTTCGCACGTAAGCGCCCTGATCGTGAAAAACGAGGCTGTCGATCGCAAGCAGACGCCCCTCACGATCCACCGCCGCACGGATACGATGATGCTGCTGCCGGGAGTGGTTGGTGGCCATCAGATGCTCGCGGCGGTCCTCCACCCACTTGACGGGACGCCCAAGCATCAGCGCGGCACGACAGACCAGCAGGTCTTCTGGATAGAGCTCGCCGCGCACGCCGAATCCACCCCCCACATGGTTTTCAGCCAGATCGATACTGGACGGCGGTCGCTTGAAAATTTCTGCAAGTTGATCCCGGTTCCAGTGGGGACGCTTGGCCGCACCATACAAACACAGATGATCCTTTGCACGGTCGTAGTGCGCCAGCAGACCACGGGTCTCCATCGGAACCCCTGAATGACGGCCCACGTCGAGCTCGAGCTCCACCTGGTACGCCGCGCCTTCGAAGGCCGCGTCCACCTCACCGTAGCCCTTTTCAAGCACCGCAGGTTCGGTCGATCGATCCGCCGAGAAGTCGCCTGGGGACTGCCGGGCATCCGTGATAACCGGCCTATCCTGATATTCAACCAGTACAAGGTCGGAGGCATCCTCGGCCACGGCTGGATCGGTCGCGAACACCGCCACAACCGGCTCACCAACGTACCTCACGCACCCTCTCGCAAGCGCTGGCTGACGGTAGGGCTCCAACCCCTTGAGCCGGGTCCTTCTGAATGGAATCGGCCCCAGATCGGCCAGATCCTCGCCCGTCCAGACCGCAACGACGCCCTTCAAAGCACGCGCAGCGTCACAGTCAATCGTACGGATCCCGGCATGAGCGACAGGCGATCGGACAACACGCATGTGAAGCATGTGCGGCATAAAGAGATCGGCAACAAACTGCGCTTCGCCCCGGACCAGAGGCGGATCCTCCAGCCTCGGTAAAGAGCGACCAATATGCGGATCAGACGACTTCATTACGGGGGGAGGGCGAGAGGCGGTGGATGAGATAACCGAGCGCTGCGGCGGCCAGACCGAGCAACGCCAGGAACGGCTCGAAAAAGACGAGACAGATGGATGCCGTGCCGAAAAGCAGGCGGGGGACTGCAGATAACTGTCGATTCAGGTAGCCCTCGATCGCTACGGCAAGAAGGACCACCACACTGGTCGCCGCAGCGACGCCAAGCAGAATCTCCGACCAGTCGCCCTTCAGCAGGATGCTGGGGTCATAGACCACGATGAATGGCAGGATGAATCCGAACATGGCGAGCTTGCAGCCCGCCAACGCGATCGCAAGCGGGTTGCTTCCCGAAATGGCAGACGCCGCATAAGCAGCCACCGCGACCGGTGGCGTAATCGCTGAGAGAACCGCGAAATACAGCAGGAACAGATGCGCCTGCATCAGCGGCACCTTGAAGGTTTGCACCAGAGTGGGCGCGATCAGCGCTGCAGCCAGCGCATACGCTGCGGGCGTGGGCATGCCCATGCCGAACAGGATGACCGCACCCGCCGAGATCAACAGGCCGAGGAAAAGGCTGTCACCTGCAGCCATCAGCACTAACTCTGAGACCTTTCCGGCCAGGCCGGTCATCGTGATTCCGCCAATCACGAGCCCCGCTACGGCACACGCGCCGGTGACCGCCACCATATTGAATGTGGCCTGGGCCAGTGCATCGTAGAGCGCACTGAAGGAAAAGGTCTGGTAACGGATCAGCCAGGTGATCAGGACTGCAGCGATCCCATACAAGGCCACGAAGGTAGGCGTGTAGTGCATGATCAGCGCAACGACCAGCGTGACCAGCGGAATCAGGAACAATCCCCCTTGGCGTACCGTGGGCCAGAACCGGGGAATCACATCGTCCGGCAGAGGCGCATGCCCCATCTTGAGCGACCGCAGGTGAACCTGAAGGTAAATGCCCAGGTAGTAGAGGAAAGCAGGCACCACGCTCGCAATCGCGATGTCCAGATACGAAATGCCCGTAAATTCGGACATGATGAAGACCGCCGAGCCCATGACCGGCGGAAGGATGCTGCCACCCGTGCTGGCGGCCACCTCAACGGCGGATGCGTACTTCGGGTCGTAGCCCAGTCGCTTCATCATCGGGATCGTTACCGTCCCGGTCGTTACGACGTCCGAGGTAGGGCTTCCGGAGATGGTGCCAAAAAGGGCCGAAGACGTGACAGCGACCTTCGCGGGCCCGCCGGGCGACCGGCCGGTCAGGGCCGCCGAAATGTTGAAGAAAAACTCACCCCCACCGGCCTTTTCAAGCAGATTGCCAAACATCACGAACAAAAAAGCGTACGTGGCGGCCACCTGGATCGGCACACTGAACAGGCCGTCGGAGGTGAAGACCGTAAGGTCGAGCAGATGGCCCAGAGAAATGTAGCCATGGCCCATCAAACCGGAAATATGGTGACCCCAGAGGTTGTAGGCCATGAACATCAGGACAATTGCCGTGAGGCCCAGCCCGACTGTGCGGCGGGCCGCCTCGATCGACATCACAACAGTCGCGAGCCCGAAGAAGAAATAAAGCGGTGACAAGGGCTCGAGCAAGGAAATACGGGTCGTAATGTCCTCGAGCTCGATCCAGAAAAATGCAGTGGTCGCTACGGCCAGCAAGGAAAGACCGAAGTCGAACGGGTTGGGCTTTGTGGGGTCGGAGCGCTCGGTCGGCCCCACCAATAGAAAGAGGAGCGACAACATCAGCCCAAGAAACACCATCACCCGACCAAGATTGTCCCAGTCGGACCAGGCTGCGCCATAGACCGTAAAAAAGCCAATCGCGACTGCATAAACCTTGAGGAGCCCCCCGAGAAACCCGGTCGGCTTGCGAATGAGGCCGGTCGCGAAAAGAAGCTGGCCAAGCGTCATGGCGCCCTCGAGACGTTTTGATCAATTCAAGGAATGGCGCGGGCGGCCATCGTGACCGCCCGCTGGTCCGCGCGGCGGACGCTTACTTCATCAACCCGGCCTCGCGGTACGCCTTGAGGGCGCCCGGATGGAAGGGCACGACTTTCTGGTCGGTCATGATGGCCGGCTTGAAGGGCGCCATCGCCGCAGAAACAGCACGCACTTTATCGGGATGATTGATGATCGATCGGGTGATGTCGTAGGCCGTTGCGTCTGACATCGACTTGTCAGCGAAAAGCACGACGCCTGTTGTCACCGTCACCGCGTCCTCAGTCTGCCAGGCATGCTTTTCCTTCTTGATGACCCAGGGCTTGACGTAATACTCGGCAATTGCAGCATCGTTGGCCACTTTGGGCGTGGATAACATGACAAGGTCGGTCGCCATCGCGATTTCGGCCAGCGTACGATGCCCCTCGAAAATGGTATTGGCCATCACGTCGACCCGACCGTCCTTCATGAGGTTGGTTTGTTCGCCGGAGGCCTGGTACTGGAGGGTTCCGCCCCAGCGCTTGATCTCGGCCGCACTGACGCCAAGCGCCTTCAGTTGCGCATCGGTGATGTCAGAGGTCAGCAGCCCGCGCCGGTTGAACACGAGCCGAACGGGCGGCTTTTTGTCGACCAGATCCTGCAGGCTCTTAATGCCATATTTTGTGGCGAAATCCTTCCTGGCCACCCACATGACGGGCAGCCAATCGAACATCACGCCGATCGCGCGCATGCCATCGTATTTCTGCTTGAAAGGGGCCTTGGCCGCCAGAGCCGCTGCAAGATCACCGTCGTTGGCGATCCCCAGTTGGCACTTGGCCGCGGTGACCTGAACAACATTGGCCGGACCGCCGCTCGAGGTCTGGTAGGTCGCAGCCGATCCGGGGTGGGCGGTCTTGATCGCCGAATCAACGCCCGCGCCCACGAGCGACCACATGCCTCCGGGGCTTGCACCGCACACTGTCAGATTGGTCTTGTTCAATTGAGCCTGCGCGCTGCCGAACGCAAACACACATGCTGCGGCCCCGATCAGGAGTTTATCGACGTGCTTCATTCCTCTCCTCCGTTTTATGGTTCGAACATTGAGACCACCGAGATTATGCAGCGCGCCACCCGCCGCGTCACTCCTTTATTGCAGCCTGAGCCAGATAGGGATCTTGCTCAGGTCGGGTAACGAGCAAACACGGGCAATGCATCGCCCTCACAGGACCAGGGCGCACGGGAGTCCCAGAAAATGCGTGCCCGAGGGGCCATCGGGATGTCGTCATCCAGCGATCCCGCCGGGATCAACACCATGTCGGAACCGGGCGCCTGACGCGGCAAGCGACTGCCGCACTGGGTACAGAACTGATTACCGAATCGTTCAGCTTCAGGCAGTTTGTACGCACGAACGTGCTCCTCGCCGCCCGTCCAGGCCAAGGACCCGGGCTGCAGAAAAAAATTGGTCGCATGACCGGTGCCGGTAATTTTCCGGCAACGCGCGCAATGACAATGAAGGAAGCGGCTCGGCTCGCCCTTGACCTCGAACTTTACCGATCCACAGAGGCATGCGCCCCTCAGTGTGACTTCAGCCATCTTGACGTCTCCGATTGATGGGGGCGGAGTGACGGCGTGGCCCTCTTCCGCACCCGATTGCATGGGGTTACTATCGCTGCTCGCGCATTGTCCACTCACAGCACTATTGATCCATGGCTTCGATTCCCTGCGTCGATCTACTCGCCGATCAGCACCCTGGCCTGGAAGCCCGACTGAGGATC
>JBDLRB010000195.1:0-3234 GCA_039800205.1 Pseudomonadota bacterium
TTCGGGAGGCGCGGCCAAGGCGGCTCGAGTCGCCTGGACGATATCCCACCGGCCGCCGTAATTTGCGGCGATGGTGAGTGTCAGGCGTGAGTTTTCGGCCGTCCGAGCCTCGGACTGCTCAATGAGGGCCTGCAGGCGAGGCTCGAATGAGCTGATGTCTCCAATCACCCGAAGACGCACGCCATTGCGGTGCAGTTGCTCGATCTCGCGCTCGAGGGCGGAAACGAACAGCCGCATCAGCACCGAGACCTCGTCCGGAGGACGCCGCCAGTTTTCGGAACTGAAGGCAAAGAGGGTGAGAAACTCGACGCCCCGCGCCACACACGCCTTGACAATCGAACGGACCGCCTCGACACCCCGTGCATGGCCCGCCACACGAGGCAAATGTCGCTGAGTCGCCCAACGCCCGTTACCGTCCATGATGATGGCCACGTGACGCGGAATCACGCCCGTGCTCGGAATGTGCCGCGTCGAACTGAAAAAGGGCATGGACACGTTGGGACCCAGCAAAAAACGGTCAGACCGTCAGGATTTCCTGCTCTTTTGCGCTGATCAGACGATCGACTTCGGCGATATGGCGGTCGGTCATCTTCTGGATGTCGTCCTGCGCACGACGCTCATCGTCTTCGGAGATCGCCTTGTCCTTCAGGAGTTTCTTGAGTTGTTCGTTGCCGTCGCGGCGAAGGTTTCGAACGGCTACCTTGGCCTGTTCCCCTTCGTTGCGCGCGATCTTGGCCATCTCGCGGCGGCGCTCTTCGGAAAGCGGCGGCATGGGCACACGCAGCAGTTCGCCCATCGCGATCGGGTTCAGACCCAGATCGGATTCACGAATGGCCTTGTCAATCGCGGCGGCCATCTTCTTTTCCCAAGCCTGAACTCCCAACGTACGGGCATCCATAACGGTGACATTGGCCACCTGGTTGATGGGAACCTGACTGCCGTAGTAATCGACCGAGATGTGATCGAGGATACCCACGTGCGCCCGGCCCGTCCGGATCTTGCCAAGGCCGGTCTTGAGGGACTCGACCGAACGATCCATCTTCTGCTCGGTCGATTGCTTGATCTCTGCAACACCCATTGAATCAACTCCCTTGATGAATC
Organism: Pseudomonadota bacterium; assembly: GCA_039800205.1. Classification (GTDB taxonomy): domain Bacteria; phylum Pseudomonadota; class Gammaproteobacteria; order Burkholderiales; family Burkholderiaceae_E; genus SYIM01. The sequence continues at coordinate 1,102 of JBDLRB010000195.1, forward strand.
CGCTCAGGCAAACACCAGCGTGCCCTCATCCTCTCCCCGAACCACTCGGCGCAATGCACCTTCCTTGAAGATGGAGAATACCTTGATTGGCAGGCGCTGGTCTCGGCAGAGCGCGAAAGCGGTGGCGTCCATGACCTTGAGGTGGCGCGCAATCGCTTCATCGAAACTGATTTCCCGGTATCGGGTGGCCGAGGGGTCCTTGTAGGGATCCGCCGTGTAGACGCCATCGACCTTGGTCGCCTTCAGGACGATTTCGGCACCGATCTCGGCGCCTCGCAAGGCGGCGGCCGTGTCGGTCGTGAAAAATGGGTTTCCCGTCCCGGCCGCGAAAATCACCACACGGCCCTCCTCGAGGTATCGAAGCGCCTTGGGTCGGATGTAGGGCTCGACAACCTGCTCGATCTTCAAGGCGGACTGAACCCGAGAAACAACCTGATGACGACGCAACGCGTCCTGAAGCGCGAGCGCGTTCATGACGGTGGCCAGCATCCCCATGTAATCAGCGGTGGCACGATCCATCCCCGCAGCGCCCCCGGCCACACCCCTGAAAATGTTGCCTCCGCCGATGACGACCGCCAGTTCAACCCCCATCGCCACAACCCCAGCGATCTCGGTACACATACTCTCGATGGTCGCGCGGTTGATCCCGAAGGCATCTTCGCCCATCAGGGCTTCACCGGAGAGCTTCAAGAGGACACGCCGATACCTGGGTGTCGAACTTGAATCCGGGGTGACAGAACCGCAGTCGGCGCTCATCAGATCATCCCCAATACAACCTCAGAACAGTGATGAACGCGACGACGAGGGTCGTCCACCCGCCGCCGCGTTGCTTTCAAAACGCGCTCAACGGGCGGCAGCCGCCGCCGCAGCCTGGGCTGCAACCTCGGCCGCGAAATCCGTCTCACGACGCTCGATGCCTTCCCCTACCAGATAGAGCGCGAACCCACCGACCGTCGCCTTCCGGCTGGCCAGCATCTGCTCGACGGTCGCCTTGTCGTCCTTGATGAAGGGCTGACCCAGCAGGGTGACTTCCTTGATGAACTTCTGGAGGGTGCCCTCGACCGTTTTCGCGACGATCTCAGGCGGCTTGCCCGACTCGAGCGCTTTCTCGGTGGCGATCCGGCGCTCGGTCTCGATCAGATCCGCCGGGACCCCATCACGCGAGAGCGCCTTGGGCTTGCGTGCCGCGATGTGCATGGCCAGGTCCTTGGCCAGCGCCGCATCGCCGCCGCGCACCTCGACCAGCGCACCGATCTTGGCGCCACCATGCACATAGGCCGCGACCAGCCCCTCGGTCTCGAAGCGCTGAAAGCGGCGAATGGACAGGTTTTCGCCGATCTTGCCCACCAGCGCAGTGCGAGCTGATTCGACCGTACCCCCATCGAACGGCATCGCGGAGAGCGCAGCGACATCAGCGGGATTGGCGCTGACGACCAGCGCAGCCAGACGGCCCGCGAACGCAATGAAATCGTCGTTCTTTGCGACGAAGTCGGTCTCGCAATTGATTTCGATCAGAGCCCCCGAGCGCGCGTCCGCCGAGACATTCACGGCGACGATGCCCTCGGCGGTCACCCGCGCGGCGGCCTTGCTGGCCTTGTTGCCCAGGCGGACCCGAAGGATCTCTTCAGCCTTGGCCAGGTCGCCCTCTGCCTCGGTCAGCGCCTTTTTGCACTCCATCATCGGCGCATCGGTTTTCTCGCGAAGCGCCTTCACCATACTTGCAGTAATTTCAGCCATCAATCGTTCTCCGGAAACACTCACTCGCCATCGAGATCAGCATCGACCTCGACGAATTCCTCTTCGCTGGCGGCCTTGACGACCTCTTGAAGCGCAGCGCTCCGGCCCTCGAGGATGGCATCGGCTGCCCCCCGGGCGTACAGGCGGATGGCCTTGCCCGAATCGTCGTTTCCAGGAATGACGTAAGCCACGCCCTCGGGGGAGTGATTGGTGTCGACGACGCCAACCACTGGGATGCCCAGCTTGTTGGCCTCTGTGATCGCGATTTTATGGTACCCGACATCAAAGACGAAGAGCGCGTCGGGCAGCCCGCCCATTTCCTTGATGCCGCCCAGACTGCGATTGAGCTTTTCGAGCTCGCGCTGGAACAGCAGCGACTCTTTCTTGGACATGCGC
>JBDLRB010000196.1:0-21767 GCA_039800205.1 Pseudomonadota bacterium
GCCCAGCATTGCAAAGAGCGCGAACACCAGAATCGTCAGTTCGGTCATGGCATGATCTCTTGATCGAGCGGATTGCCCAGCAATTGCCGAACAAGATGCAGCAGGCTGTGCACGCCGCAGATCACGATCGGAATGTAGTACACGGCTGCGGTCATGTTCAGCGTGGGCATCAGTTCGTCCCACTTTTCAAACGTGGCAATCACGCTCGCGTAGATCACGCAAGCCATCAGGGTCGCCGAGAACGCCGTCATGAGCCGCGCCACCAGAAGGCGCGGCGCCTGCGACAGTCGTGTGACCAGAAGATCGATCCCGACGTGCACGCCGTAGCGCACGCCAAACGGGATCGCCAGGAAGATCGCCCAGACGAAAAACAGCCGAGACAGTTCGTCGGCCGAGTCGATCGACGAGCCGAGCACGTACCGGGTGAAGACCTGGGCAATCACCAGCCCGGTCATCAGGGCCATCGCCAGAGTGAGCAGACCGTATGAAATCCGGTCAAGGATTTTGATCATTCTTTCGTACACGGCTGAGTGATCCTCGGGCGATGGCAATCGTTGTCAGACGACCGGCTGGAAACCCTTACTGGGCGGCCTTGAGCACCATGTCGATCACCTGCGGGCTGACCCGCTTCTTGATCGAGTCGACGACCTTGGCCGTTGCAGTACGCAATTCGGCGCGGGTGGCATCCGAGACCGGCGTGAAGGTCATCCCCGCCGCAATCAGCTTCTGCTTGAAGTCGTTGTCAAGACGTGCGGCCTCGGCCCGTTGCCAGTTCAGGGCGTTTTTCATTGCGTTGGCAACGATCGTCTGGTGCTCCGGGCTCAGGCGGTCATAGGCTCTCTTGTTGGCCGCGGCATTGACGAAGTCGAAGAAATGTCCGGTGTCGCTCAGATATTTCTGAACTTCGTTGAATTTGCGCGTGAAGATGATGTTGTACGGATTTTCCTGACCGTCCAGCACGCCCTGTTGCAGCGCCGAGTACAGTTCCTTCACATCCATCGCAACCGGGTTCGCACCCACGGCACGGAAGGTCTCGAGGTGGACTTCGTTGGGTTGCAGACGGATCTTCATCCCCTTGAAATCAGCGAGTCTGGTCAGGGGTTTCGAGTTGGACGTGGCGTGCCGAAAGCCCAATTCGCCATAGCCCAGGCTCTTGAAGCCTTTGGCGGCCATCCGGTCGTCGAGCAACTTGCCCACTGGGCCGTCGATGACCTTGAAGGCCTGCTCGCGCGACTTGAACAGGAAGGGGAGGCTGACCGCTTCGTACTCGGGCACCACTCGGGTGAAGTACGCCACCGAGGTGATTGCCGCAAAGATCGTTCCCGAGCGGATCTGGTCGGTGTTTTCGGTGGCGCCGCCCAATTGCATCGCAGGGAAAACGTCGACCTGCAGGGCGCCCTTCGAGGCCTTCTCAACCTCGTCCTTGAATCGAACCAGCGCCTGGCTGGCGGTGTGTTCGACGGGAAAGTTGCTGGCCACTCGGAGCTTGGTCTGTGCCAGGGCGGGCGCGGAACTGAACGCGGCCAGCCCGAGGGCAACCAGTGACGAGCCCAACAGCGATCTGCGAAGGTGAGACATGGATAGAACTCCTGTAAGGTGGAGGAAAAACTTCGACGACGCGTTCGGGAGAGGCCAGCCGCAACCCTCCGCGAGCCGCAATCATAGACGAAGCAAGGAGCGTTCCCGTGGAAACCCAGTCCGGTATAGCGCAGCGCGGAGGACCATCAAACAACAGGGTACTGCTGCTGGGGGCAACCGGTACGATGGGTGTCGCGGTACGGAGGGTTTTGCTGGACATGGGATACGAGGTGATCTGCCCGGTTCGCGCAGGCCGGTCCCCGCCGATCGAGCGGCCTGGCTTGATCATCCGCCCGGGCGATCTGCTCGACCCGGTGTCCTGGTCACGCGATCTGATTCGGGGCGAGACCTTCGATGCGGTCATTTCCTGTCTGGCCTCGCGCACCGGCGCGGCCCTTGACGCCTGGGCGATTGACTATCAGGCGCATGTGCATGCGCTGGAGGCCGTGCAGGCCGCTGGGGTCCGTCACATGGTTTTGCTTTCTGCGATCTGCGTTCAGAAGCCGCGACTCCAGTTTCAGCGGGCCAAACTCGCGTTCGAGCAGCGCTTGATCGAATCGGGGCTGGCCTACTCAATCGTACGCCCGACGGCCTTCTTCAAGTCACTGTCGGGTCAGGTGGAGCGCGTGCGCGCCGGAAAACCGTTCCTGATGTTCGGCGATGGGCGTCTGACGGCCTGCAAGCCCATCAGCGATGATGATCTTGCCCGCTTTCTGGTCGAGTGTCTCGACGATCCGGACCGAAAGAACCGGATTCTGCCGATTGGTGGGCCGGGGCCGGCCATCACGCCGCTCGAGCAGGGTGAGCGGCTGTTCGAGCTCTTCGGCAATCGCCCCCGGTTTCGCCGTGTCCCGGTCGCCGTGCTCGACGTGATCGTAGGCACCCTGGATATCCTCGGTCGCGTTCTGCCGTCAGCGGCTGCACGAGCCGAACGGGCTCGCATCGGCCAGTACTATGCGACCGAATCGATGCTGGTCTGGGACCCCGTTGCGAAGCGTTATGACGCCGAGGCCACGCCGTCGACGGGAACCGAGACGCTCTGGGATCACTACCAGGATCTGGTCAGCGGCGCCCGGACCCACCAGCGCAGCGAGCACAGCGTGTTCTGAGCGGCGACCGGCCCGTCAGTCGTTCGGCGGGCACGGTCGTCGGAGGAGCCTAACTGGTTGTCAAGGATGCTCGCTGAGCGGGCTGGTAGCGCCAGACATGGGCGGGGGGTATGTTTCGCCAGGTCCAGCCGACCCGGGACGCCTGCAGGCCGAGTCGCTCCGCCGGGAGCGGCGAGGTGATCTGGTAGCTCAGTTGCAGGAAACCCTGCCCCGGTGCGACCTGTTCCACCGAGTCGACAAAGCGGCGCTGAGCGCCAAACGGCAGCAGCAGGAGCGGAATGCCGCAGATGATTTGACCGATCGCGCCATGGAGTTCGGGTCGGATGTTCGAGGCCAGGTCGAGCGCATCCCCATGGACGACTTCGACACCCGGGAATCGCCGCGCCAGGACCTGCGCCAGTTCGGGGTCGATCTCCAGGAGCGTCAGGCGTTCGGGTGCGACCCCGGCATCCAGCAGGGCCTGCGATACGACCCCAGTCCCGGCCCCTGCCTCGATGATATGGCCGGCTTGCACATGCTGGACCTGATGGGCCAGCAGACGACTCGCAGTGACCGAAGTCGGGACAATGGACCCCATTTGCAGCGGGTGAGTGAGCCATCGCTTGAAGAACAGCCAGTGATGATTCATGTCGAACTCGGGTCACAAGGATCGTTTTGAATATTGCAATTCGACGATCTCTGCGTGTCAGCATCGTGACAGTGATTGTCTCGCCAGAGCGGGGCGTCGAGCACCGCTATGGTGCGTTCCTTGGTGTCGGCGGGCCGCGTCTGTGCGGTGTTTGCCCAGCGCGGTTTCTTGTGCTGGATTAGACCTTTATCGTGTCCCATACAGGCGGTCGCCTGCGTCGCCCAGACCCGGCACGATATAGCCCTGTTCGTCCAGACCCTGATCGACGGCGACGGCGAAGACCGTCACGTCGGGATGCACGTCGTGAAAGGCCTGAAGGCCCTCCGGTGAAGCCACGAGGCAGGCAAATCGAATTGAGCGTGGCCCGGCCTCGGCGACCCGGTCAACCGCGGCAATCGCCGAATGGCCGGTGGCCAGCATGGGGTCGAGGACGATGACGTCCCGGTCTCCCAAGTCGTGCGGAAGTTTGCAGTAGTACTCGATGGCTTCGTGGGTCATCGGGTCGCGATAGAGGCCGACATGCCCGACCCGCGCGCCCGGAATCACGTCCAGCATGCCGTCCAGCAATCCCTGGCCCGCGCGAAGGATAGGGACCAGGACCACCTTCTTGCCCTCGATCACGGGGGTGCGCATCCGGGCGAGCGGCGTCTCGATCTCGATGTCCCGCATGGGCATGTCACGCGTGAGTTCATAGGCCATCAGCATCGCCATCTCGTGCATCAGGCGCCTGAAACTGCTGGTGCTGCGGTCCCGCTGGCGGAGCAGACTCAACTTGTGCTGGATGAGCGGATGCGGGATCAGGTGCAGGCTGGAGGGGGGCAACATGTGAGGAGCTCCAATCGCGAGCGGGCAGTCAGTGTGCGGATTTCGGGTGAAGCAGGGCAGGATAGACCACGATCAGAACACCGATCCGCCGGTGTCGACCTCGATGGGTGGGCGCCCATCACGCAAGCGTTCCGCCAGCCTCCGACCGGCGGTCCAGGTGCCGCCTTCCAGCACGCAGGCAAGGGGCAGCGATGATGCGTCCAGCGCCAGGGCAGCCCGGATCCCTTGAGCCATGTCGTCAATCAGGGTCACTGTGATTGCGCGCCACTCGATGACCAGCGGATCGGCGGGCGTCCAGGTCGCCCGAGCGCAGGCCGGGTCGCGCAAACGAATAACCCCTGTATCGAACAACAGCCCGCCATTTCGATACTCGGGCAGCGCGGTCAGTGCCTCAAGCCCACGCACGGTGACCCCCGCGGCCTGAAAGGATTCGACCAGCGAGTAGCACAGCCACTGACTCAGCTTGTGGAAAGGCACCCAGCCCGGGCTGCCCGATTGGAGGAGACCCGGTTCATCCTGGGCGGCCGGGTGGGGCCACAGGTCACCCCGCGCACCATCGGGGGCCTCGGCGGCCTCGGGCCAGACCTCGGCGAGTCCCGTGACGGTCCGGTGCAGGAGGTCTGCGGCATCGACCATGAGCGGCAGGCTCGCTCCGGTCGTCGCCGACCCGGGCAATGATGAGCGGGACGGGGGCAGGTAAAGCGCTGAGGGACGGTCGAGCCCCTGGCGTATCAGCGCATGACCCAGCCGGTTCATCAGTGCGGTGCGGCCCGGGAGGGCGCTGAGTCGATTGCTGTGCCCATGCTGGAAGATGTGGGCAAGCGTTCCCTCATCGAGTGCGGCGAGCGCCGATGCGTCCACCTGCATGGGCGCGCCGGAGTGGGCCGAGAAGCGCCCTCCCGTGAACGCCTCCAGGCTTGCGATGGCGAGCCCTTCTGAGCGTTGATGACTCAGGCCTGCCCGGTCCCGGAATTGCCATTGGGCGCCGGCCCCCGCATCGAGCAGAACGCTGACCACGCACAGATCGATCTCGGAGCGAAGTGCAGCAAGCGGGTCGCTCACGGTCGAATCACGCAGGGCGTGTCGGAGACGTGCGGGCCGATCGAAATCACCTGCCTCGAAATGACGCCAGCGACTGTGCAGGGGAATCCGGAGATCCGGGAACCGCGCACGGGTCAGTTCGAGGACCGATTCGCCTGCCCTGGGCAGCTGACGACGATCAATCTCCCACCAGGCCGAATGACCGTCGCTGACCCAGCGCGTGATCGCCATCGACCGGCGACGGACGGCGGCGATGTGCATCAGCGGGGAGGCCGGACGCCGGGCCCTTGGGCCCGAGGACTCGATGGGGTCAGTCATTCCCGTGCTCCAGGTCTCGCCCGCGGACCTGATCGGGCGGCGTGATCGTGAGGCGATTCGGATCGGTGAAGTACCCCGCAGCCATCTTGGCCTGAATCTCGACCTGCGCATCGGCCGGTACCAGTTCATCGGGAATCGGCACGCGCTCGATCACTTCGATGCCCGAGCTCGTGATCGCTTCGTATTTGTCGCTGCTCATGCTGACCAGGCGATGAATGCGGCGAATACCCAGCCAGTGCAGCACATCAGGCATCAATTCCTGAAATCGCATGTCCTGCACGCCGGCCACGCACTCTGTCCGGGCGAAATAGGTGTCGGCCCGGTCGCCTCCGGATTGGCGCTTTCGGGCGTTGTACACGAGAAATTTGGTGACCTCGCCCAGCGCCCGGCCCTCCTTGCGACTGTATGCAATCAAACCGACCCCACCGCGCTGGGCGCCCCCGATGCACTCCTCAATCGCGTGGGTCAGATAGGGGCGGCAGGTGCAGATATCGGATCCGAAGACGTCTGAACCGTTGCACTCGTCGTGTACGCGCGCAGTCAGCTCAACGGCTGGATTTGCGAGATCTGCGACCGAGCCGAGCACGTACACGGTCTGGCCGCCGATCGGAGGCAGGAACACTTCCAGGTCGTTTCGCGTGATCAGTTCGGGATACATCCCCCCCGTCTGCTCGAACAAGGTCCGTCGGAGCGTGCTGCGCGCCACCCCGAAGCGCCGGGCGACGCCGGGGAGCCACCACACGGGCTCGATGGCAATCTTCGTCACCGCGGCCGAACCGTCATCGAACAGAATCCGGCCATCGGGCGTCAAGCGTCCGAATGCACAGGCCTGTCGCACTTCGGGCAGGTGGATGCGTGCCTCGGTAATCGCAATGGTGGGCCGGATATCGAGGCCGCGCGCAATCAGCGGCGCAAAATCGTACTGCACGGACGCGCCCCAGGGGTCGATCGAAACGATGCGTTCTGCGTCGCCCCACTGGGGATAGGGGCCGATCGTTCGGGTGGGGCGGGTGTCGGTGAGATCCGGACGATGCCTGCGGTCGAGCCGACCCGCTGCCACAGCCAGCGCCCGATAGATCCCGTAGCTGCCGCTGTGGGCGCCAATGGCGTTACGTTGATGGGGCTCTGAGGTCGATCCAATCACGGGGCCGCGGTCGGCTGCGTCCGGCTGGCCCCAGCGGATCGGCAGCGCACGGCCCAGGCCCTGCCCCGGATGCGAGGTCAATCGGATGTGGGAGCGGGCACGGGTTGCCCGTACCGAGGGGGTGTCCGGATCAGGTTCCATGAGGGTCCTTTACGGATGAAGCAGGCCAGACAGTGTCTCGTTCATCGCAACGATCACACCAGCGAAAGCTCTTCGTCAAGCTATGAAAAAAAACGAAAGCTTGTCAAGCTTCGGATACGATGCCGATATGACCATGCATCAATCAATGAGCGCATTCATCAGACGGGTCGACCTTCTGACGCTCGATTTGTTCATCGGGATCTGTGCGACCGGCAGCATCGCTGCGACCGCAGCGCGGGGCCAACTCGCCGTGTCCTCGCTCAGCAAGCGGATCGCCTTGTTCGAGCAGGCGGCGGGCTGCGCTCTGTTCGAGCGTCACGCCCGCGGGGTCCGTCCCACTGCGGCGGGCGAGGCTGTCCTGCGGCACGCTCGCAGCCTGCTGGCCGGCGTTGGACAGTTGCACGAGGATTTGCGGGCTTTTGCTCAGGGAACAATCGGTGGCGTTCGAGTGGCCGCCAGCGCATCGGCGGTCGAACTGGACCTGCCCGAGGAGATCGCCCGCTTTGCAGCCCGCCATTCGGCGGTCTCGATCGACCTGACCCAATGTGTGAGCAGTGAGGTCATTCTGGCGGTTCGTGAGGGGCGCGCAGATGTCGGGCTGTGTGGTGCACAGGAGGATGTGCAGGATCTCGAGTGCAAGCCCTATCGGCTGGACCAGCTGGTCTTGCTGGTCCCCAGGCGTCACCCCCTGGCCAGGCGGCGTTCGGTCGATTTTGCACAGGCCCTCGAGTACGAGCAGATCGGACTGACCGGTAGCAGCCAGGTACAGCGACTGCTCGATCAGGCGGCCGGACAAGCTGGCCGTCGCCTTCGGCAGCGCATCAGGGTGGCGAGCATCAGTTCGATGTGCAGGATGGTCGAGTCGGGACTGGGCATCGCGGTGATGCCGCGTGGCATGGTGGCGCTTGCAGCACGCCGAGACCAGAGCCGGATCGTTGCCCTCAGCGATGCCTGGGCGCGGCTCCAGTTGTTGATCTATACCCGCCCATTCGAAAGCGTGTCGGCGCCTGCTCGCTTGCTGCTTGCGCACCTGATCAGTGCGCACGATTGTGATGACAACGACTGAGCGGTCGACGATGGAAGGACCGCTTCAATTCGGGCGTCCCGCTCTCGATGATCGACGGGCAGCGGGCGCGCAGCCGGGACGAACGGCACTGGTCCTGTCCGGAGGAGGCGCGCGAACTGCCTATCAGGTGGGCGTCCTGGCCGAGTTGATGGACATCCGACGCGAAGCGTTTGAGCGATCGTCGGCCGCCCCCACTCCCTTCAACATCGTGGTGGGCACCTCAGCCGGCGCGATCAATGCATTTGCCATCGCGATGATGGCGGACGACCTGGATCGTGCGATCGAGCGACTCCTGGAGCTGTGGGCGAATATCCACACCGCGCAGGTCGTTCGATCCGATGCGATGGGCGTCGGGGTCAGCGGCGCCCGTTGGCTTGCAACGTTCGCACTGGGCTGGGCCCTGCCGCGTTCCCGATGGATGCGCCCTCAGTCCTTGCTGGATAATTCGCCGCTTTCAGCACTGCTGAAGTCGTCCCTCGAGGAGGAGCGACTGGACGAGCTTGAGACCGATCGATGTGCTCGCGATCGAACCCAGCCGACCGATCGCGGATCTGGCCGAAACGGCGTTTCACGCCATGCCCCGCCCGGTTCGGGTCATGTTGCGCGCCGTTGGTGTGGATCGTCGTGGGCAGAGCACACGCGGCATGGCGCTCGCGACTTACCTGCTGTTCGAATCGGCGTTTACGCGATCGTTGATTCAGCTGGGGCGCGAGGACGTTCGCGCGCGGCGTGCCGAGTGTTGTGGTTTTTTCGGCTGGCCTGACTGTGTTCCATATTCATTAAAATCCGAATCATGACCACCCGAATTGACGCCCTGCGCGACCGGATTCTCAAGGCCCGTCACGCCTATTACAACCTGGGAGAGCCGCTCCTCAGCGATGCCGAGTACGACTCGCTAGAGGACGAGTTGCGTCGACTCGTCCCGGACGATCCCCTTTTTCAGCAGGTGGGTGCGCCGGTGTCCGCGGATTCCATCCTGACCAAGGCTCGGCACGCAATGCCGATGGGCAGTCAGAACAAAGTCAACTCCGAGGCCGAGTTTCGGGCCTGGCTGGCCCGTTGTGGCGACGGGGCCCTCCATGCGAGTCTCAAAGGGGACGGGGCCAGTGCGGCGGCCTATTATCGGGACGGTCAACTGAGCCAGGTCATTTCCCGGGGCGATGGCCTGGTGGGCGAGGACATTACGGCGAATGCCATCCGCTTCAAGGGCTTACCCGCTTGGGCTGGGTTCAGCGGCGCGGTGCGCTTTGAGGTGATTCTCACGGTCGAGGACTGGGCGCGTGTTGATCCCACGCGCAGCAAGAACCCGCGTAACGCCGGCAGCGGGATCATGGGTCGCAAGAACGGCTTCCAGTCCGATCACCTGAGTGCGTTCGCGTTCGACATCGATGAGGTCCGCGGCGGTATTCCTGTGCGATTCGCCACAGAATCCGAGAAGATTCAGCGCCTCACCGAACTGGGCTTCATGGTGATGCCGGGCAGGCAGTGCGAGACCGCCGATCAGGCCGTTGCCTGGTTCCGTCAGGTGACCGCCGACCGCGATCGCCTCGATTTCTGGATCGATGGCGTGGTGATGAAGCTCGAGAGCATCGCCCAGCAGGAGGCGCTGGGCGTTACAGCCGGTCGACCGAAGGGGCAGGTCGCCTGGAAATTCGACTCTGCGGGCGCAGAGACGGTGCTCGAAGACGTCGTGATCAGCGGGGGCCACACCGGCGCGTTGATACCCACTGCAAAATTGCGACCGGTTGAAATCGGTGGGACGACCGTGAGCAGTGCGTCGCTCGCCAACTTCGACGAGATCGCACGGCTTGATGTCGCGGTCGGTGATTCGGTCTGGCTGATCAAGGCCAACGACATCATTCCGAAAGTTGTTCGGGTCACCGAGCGTGCGCCGGGTCGACGGCCAATCGCCGTGCCTACGGCCTGTCCTTTCTGCGGTGGTACGGTCGGACGACGGCGCATGACCTCGGGCGAGTCGGGCGTCATTCTGGAGTGCCAGAACCCCGCATGCGAAAAAAAATCCAGCGGCAAAATCAATCGCTGGATCGCCAGTCTCGACATTCAGGGCATTGGTGATTCGGTCCTCGAGGCCATGCTGGATCGGTTCGGGATCGAAGATGCGTCCGGCCTCTACGCCTTGCGCGAGCGTGGCGCCGAGCTGGCCGAGATGATCATCAATACCGACAAGTCCATCCGGCTTGGCGAAAAGCGCGCCCAGTCGATCCTGGACGCCATCGACGGCACGCGCACCTTGACGCTCGCCCAGTTTCTCGGTTCGCTGGGGATCGATCACCTTGGGATACGCAGGGTGGAGCTGATCATTGCGGCGGCCGGTGGCGCCCTCGACAGGCTCGAGGACTGGCGCTGTGGGCACCTGCGCGACCCAGCGATGGCCGAGCAGGCGGGCGTTCCCAACCTGGGTGCAGCGATCCAGGACGGCATTGACGCGATGGCGCCGCTGATCGATCGACTTTTGGCCAACGGGGTCGAGATCCTTCCGCCTCAGCGAGATCTTCCCGAATCCGATGACTTGCCTCGGCTGATGGTCTGTATCAGCGGAAAATTGCCGAGCGGTCTGCACAAGGGCGACTACGAAGCGCCCCTCGAGGCGGCGGGCATGCGTCTGGTTGACACCGTTACGCGGGAACTGAATCTACTGGTTCTGGCGGATCCGAACTCGACCAGCAGTAAGGCGGCGAAGGCCAGAAAACTTGGCATCGAGGTGATCTCCGAGGAGGCCCTGAGGCTGAAGCTCGGACCGCACGCCCCGGCGTCGGCGGCCTGATTCACCTGGAGCCGCGATGCAGCGTGATGTCGATGTCCTGCTTGCTGATCGCGAAACCCTCTTTCCGGGTGAGCTGTCGCTCAATCCCTGCCTCAGGCAGTGGCTGGGCCAGGTCGCCCTCGATCAGGATATCCAGCTTGAGTTCTCGCGCAAGGTGTCCGCGGGTCATGTCAGTCAGTACCGGCCGAGCCTGGGTTTCGTCGAGCGTGTGCCTCACCATCTCGGTCGATGTCTCGCACGGCTTCAGCACTACGGGGCAGGTTTTGATGACGCGCCCGTTCAGCGTTTTTTCAAGGCGATCGGGACCACGTGGGCCGATCTCCTGATCCATGGCATCGAGTTGGGCGGGGTGAGCGCTGAAGAGACGCGCATCAAGCTCCATGTACGATTCGCCAATCGCCCGGAGATTGAGCGGGCCCTGCTGGATCATCCTGATCGCCATCCCGATCTCCACCGGTTTGCATCCCGCCTGACCTGCCACACCGCGGGTTTCGATCTATTCCATGGGGGCGTGACGCGGATGCGCAACTATGTCTCGTTTCCGCGCCCCCGCCTGGCGCTCGGTCTGCTCGAGCGCGAACTGGGATCGGAGATCGCTCAGGTCCTGGCGCAGGCCGAGGGCGTGTGGATCACCTGGAAGGATCAGACCGGTGACCCGTTCGTGTATGCCGTCGATGCGGATGCCACGCGGTATGTCAGATTGTTCGACGTACAGGGCGTCAATCCTGAACATCTCTTTCATCGGCGACAGCCCGCCTATATCTTCGGCGCACCGCTGTCGCAATGGCGCGCGCGGGTGCTGAGCGACTACAACGCCTACTTCATGTTGCGATGAAGGGCGTTTCGAGCGCTCAGCCGATCCTCGGTCAGTCGCAGGTTTCAGTGGGTCCTGAGGTCCGCCGGTCGTGCCTCAGGGGCGGATGAGCTGGATCGTGAACGGCTCATTGCTGGAAGGGTCGACTGTGATCCGGACGGCTCGAACGTCGCTTGCACCCGGAACCTGCAAACGTCGCAGGTTCTTTACGGGCTCCCGACCGATCCTGAAGGGCTCGTCGTATTGCAGGATGTGGCTGTCACCATGAATCAGCAACACGGGCCGGCCGAAATCGCGTGCGAGCGGCAGCAAGGTGTCGCCGATCGAGGCCTTGAAGCCTGAGGTGGAACCGAACGGATTGGCGGGGTTGGATCCCACCAGCACGTCGGCCTGGATCGCGATGATCACGCTCTGAGCGGCTTGCTCTCGGGCGACGCGGAAGGCATCCTTGATCCAGTCGATGTTGGCGCGGTCACGCTCGAAAAATTCAGCGACAGCCTTGGGGTCACGGGCCTCGAAATTGTTGTTGCTGCCAACGATATGCGCGGTGATGAACACCGATCCGCCATGGACCCAGCGCTGGTTTTCGATGTAGAGACCGTGCAGCGGCATGGCGGTTCGCTGGCTTTCTACCGGCATCGACCGTTTACCGAGCGATCGATCCACGTAAAAGAACTGCTCGCGCAGGCGGGTCAGCCGCTCGATCGGGTCGTAGCTGCCGTTATTCTTGCGATGGCAGTCGGTCCACTCGTTATCGCCCGGTGTGTAGACGACTGGGTGATCGAACAGATCGAAATGCTTCCGCTGTCGGGTGAAATCATCGTTCGAGCACAGGGTCGAGCCCGACTTGAAGTCACCGACATGAATACTGAAGACCGGGGCGCGTCGGTTCACCTGTTCGATCAGCGCGCGGTAACTGCGACCGGCCGTCTCATCGGGACCATAAGGCATATCACCCAATGCGATGAAGCTGAAGGGCGCGGCATGCAGTGGCGCGGTCAGCACAAGGCTGCATGCAGCCAGAAGCTTGATTCCGAAGGTCAGGGGGTTCATGGCAGGTCGACTCGGGTTTCATGTTGAAGATTCCGGAATGATGGGTCTGTCATTTGAACGATTGATGACACCCGAGCTTGCCTGGCGGCGCGAGAGGCGGGACACTGATGCCTTCGTCATTTTTCCCTGCGAGATCGACCTCATGGATCACCTCGGTTACCGCGCCAAGTTTGGCGTGCTTGGCCCCTCCACCAATACCATCGTACAGCCCGATTTTGACGATCTGCGGCCGGTCGGGGTCACCAATCACTACAGCCGGATCGTGATCCCCAACGATCCTGTTGCGAGCTCAGCCGACTTCGAGAAGCTGGTTGAAAACATCAATCGTGCCACCTTCGATGCGACCGATTCGGTGCGAACCTGCGAGATGGATTACCTGGTGATGGGGATGTCGGCGGCCACCTTCTGGAACGGTCGAGCCGGTGCAATGGCGTATCGGGACACGCTCGCCGAGCGCGCCGGCGTGCCGGTGTCCTGTGGATCGTTCGCGACCGAAGCCGCACTCAATACGCTCAAGGTGAAGCGTATTGCGTTTCTTTCGCCGTATTTTGAGGTGGCCAATGATCAGGTCCGTCGCTTCTACCAGGATTGTGGCTTCACGGTTGTACGTGACCTGTGCCTCAAGCGACCCAGCCCTGTACAGATTGCCCACACCACCAACGAGATGTGTCGCAAGGCCATCCTGGAGCTCGATGGTGACGATGTCGACGCGATCGTTCAGGTCGGCACGAACCTGTCCATGATCCGGCTGGCGGCGGCCGCCGAACTTTTCCTCGGCAAACCGGTCATTGCCATCAACACGGCCACGTACTGGCACGCCTTGCGGACCTGCAACATTCAGGACCGTAAGGCGGGCTTCGGTTCGTTGATGGAGTACAACTGAACGTGCATCGGACCGATTGACACGGGGATCAGCCGGCCAGCGGGTTCGTCGCCGCGAAATGACGGGCGATCGCCAGCCGCGAGGTCACCCAGACGTCGGGTCGGCTGTGCACGTGCTGCATGAAGCGCTCGAGCGCACCGATCCGCCCGGGGCGACCGATGATTCGCAGGTGAAGCCCCAGTGACATGATGCCGGGCTGCGTGCTGCCCTCGTTGTACAGCTGGTCAAAGGTGGCCACCGCATAGTCCAGCCATTGCTGCGGGGTATAGCCGGGCGCGATCCAGAACTTCATGTCGTTGGTGTCCAGCGCGTAAGGCACGATCACGATGCCTTTTCGGGCCCCCTGGGTCTCGACGATGTCCCAGCGGGGGACATCGTCACCGTAGTCATCCATGTGGTACTCGTAGCCCGCTTCGACCAGCAGACGACGCGTGTTGTCGGTGAGCAGGTATCGCGACAACCAGCCGTAGGGTCTGCGACCGGTCGTGCGTGCAAGGCTTTCGGTGGCCTGGGCGATGAACTCGCGCTCCCGATCCTCCTTGTACGAGAACTGATGGATCCAGCGCCAGCCATGGCTGCAGACCTCGTGTCCGGCGTCTGCGATCCGGCGGGCCAGGTCAGGGGCCTGCTCGAGCGCCACGGCGGCGGCGGTGAATGTGCATTCGAAGCCAAAGCGATCAAGCAGTCGCATGACGCGCGGCGCGCCGGCGCGAATCCCGTACAGATAGTTGCTTTCGTTCCCGTAGTTGCGGATCGGGATCTTCAGGGCCACGCCCAGCTCGTCGACGGGCTCGGGGCCTTTGTCGCCGCGCGCGATGCTTTGTTCCGCGCCTTCCTCGACGTTGACGACGAATGACATCGCCAATCGCTGGTCACGGGGCAGGGTAAAGCGGGTTTGCGGTTCTGTCATCAGTCACACCTTTTCGGACGGGTCGGGATCTGTCGGACGCGTCAGCGCGACGCATCCGATGTGACGCCTCCGGGATCGACCCGAAAGCCTTCTGGGGGTGGATAGTGCCGCGCCAGCCAGTCAGGCCCACCCTTGGCCACCCAGAGCGCACTCACGAGCGGCGCCAGCGCAACCAGTACGGCCAGATCGTCGGCCGCCATCGTGTAGCGGGCCTGGGCCGCCATCACGATCTGGCCTATGAAGCGCCCTTCCCAGAAGAGCGGCGCGTAGATCGACGAGCCCATCTTCGACGATTTCAGATACTGGCGGAAATCGCCGTGCTCATCGGTATTGGCAAGGAGCATCGGCTGCCCGGATTGACGCACCCGACCGGGATGGCCCGCCTCGATGGGAATCATCAGGCGGCGTTGCTCTGCGGGAAAGCCGCTGTTGGCGATCAGCATGTGCCAGTTCTGGTCCGGGGTGACCATGAAACAGCCGCCGACGTAATACTGCCGCTCGCCGGGTCGAAGCGTGCCGGCCTGGAGGTGCGCCTGCCGGTTGCCCAGTCCGGCGACCCAGGCGCTGACCAGATGATGCAGTGCGTGCTCCGGGTCCGTTTCCAGGCTGGCCTGATGGGCCACCGTGCCCATCAAGGTTGTGGCGAACAACTCCGCGTGACGTCCGATCGGGGCGGCGGGATTGACTTCGGCAACGGGGTGTTGCAGCTTCGAGCTCATCGGACCTCCGTCTGATCGATCGCGCCGGCGAGCGAAAGCAGCAGGTCATCCCGTCCCGGCGCAGCGATCAGTTGCAGCGACCCCACGGTGCCTTGAGATTGAAACGGGATGGCCCACGCCGGTGCACCGATGAAATTGGCCAGTGCGGTCAGGTCTGCCTGATCGGCGGGAGCCGATTGTCCGTGAGGGAAGCTCGGCCGGGTCGATGTTGGAAGGAGCAGCACGTCGATCTCCGAGAAGAGCGCCGGTACCGCGCGACGAAGTTCGGTCACCATCGAGGCCGCACGCTCGAGGCGGGCGGGCGGCACGCTCAGCGGGTAACGCAGCATCGCGCTCAATTCCGCAGACAGACCGGGCAAGGGGTCGCCGATCGCCTGCCGCCACCAGGCCAGACCCTCTGCTTCGCAGAGGAGCAACCCGGCCCGCCGGGCCAGGCTGGGCTGCCAGTCGGGCCAGCTCAGCTGCGAGATCCGCGCACCCGCCCGGGACCACGCCTCGCTGACCGCCTCCAGACCGGCCAGAATCGCCGGGTCCACGGCGCAGCGCTCCGCTTCATTGATGCGCGCGATGCGAAGCCCAGCCCAGGTGCGTTGATCCGACCGCTTGCCCAACGGTGCCGTCGCTGGGCGATCAAGCATGATACGGGCGAAGACCGCCAGATCCGAGGCGGATCGGGCCAGCGGTCCTGGGCTGTCGAAGCCCGCATGGAGCGGGACAATGCCCGAGTTGAGCACGTCCTGCCCACTGGGCTTGAACCCGAACACACCGCAATAGGCCGCCGGGATGCGTACCGAACCCATCGTGTCGGTCCCGACCGCCATCGATACGAATCCCGCTGCCACGGCGGCTCCGCTGCCCCCGCTTGAGCCGCCTGGCGTGTGTCCCTCGAACAGGGGATTCATGCACCGGCCATAGACTGGGTTATCGGTCGTGGCGCCCAGCGCCGCTTCGTGCATGTTGAGCTTGCCGAGCAGAACAGTCCCGGCCCGACGAAGTCGGGCCGCGACCACCGCGTCCTCGGTCGGCACACGATGTCGAAAGGCTTCCGTGCCGGCGGTGCAGGGCAGGCCGGCCACATCGATGTTGTCCTTGAGGGCGATCGGCAGGCCATCGCAGGGGCCGAGCGGCCGACCCGAGCGCCAGCGCGCGCGGCTGGCCTGCGCGTCCTCAAGTGCCCGCTCACGGCTGATCGTGATGAAGCTGTGCAGCGCCGGATCCATCGAGGCGACGCGACCCAGACAGGCTTGCGCCAATTCAACGGGGTCCAGAGCGCCCGCGCGAAGCCGTGCATGCAAGCGTTCGATGCCGATCTGGGGATTCAGCGGATCGCTGTCCGAACCGGCTTGGGCGGTGAGGATCATGGGGGTCCGATCGGCTCAGGCGCTGCGCCGATCGATCAGGCGAATCGGCTTCTGGCGCGATTCCACACCGGTTCGGTCGGCGAGTGCACCGGGGGCCACCAGACGAACCAGCAGGTCGACACCGAGTCTCGAGCGGAGCAGGCTCTGCCACGATTCGGCCCGTGCGGCGTCCGCGACGATGCCCGCCCGCAGTTCAGCCCATACGGTCATTTCGTCGCGCCCGGACTCGCGGGTCAGTTCGCACAGGAATTCACCCGCATAGTCGCTGCGCTCAGCGGCCAGCAGCGAGCCGACGGCCGAGGGGTAGACGTTGATCCCACGCAGTTTGACCATGTTGTCGCTGCGGCCACGAAAACCGAGAATGCGCGTGAAGGGCAGGTCGAGCGCTGACCGGCCGGGCATGGTTTCGGTCAGATCGTGCGTGTTGAATCGGATGATCGGAAAGATGTCATCCTTGAAGAGGCAGGTGCAGACCATATCGCCGGGCTCGCCCTCCGCAACGGGCGCGCCGGTCTCTGAATGGATCAGCTCCAGGTAGTGGGCGTCTTCCATCACGTACATCCCGTCCTGATCGGGGCCCTCGCCGGCGATCAGTCCAGTATCTCCAACGCCGTACCAATCGTAAACGGCGCAGCCGCCCCAGGCTTCACTGATGACCTCACGGCCCTCGGGCCCGAGATGGCCGGACACCATCCGCAACCGGATGTCGCGCCCCGGCTCCAGGCCCTGTTCGCGGGCGACCTCGGCCAGTCGACGAAGGAAGTCGCCGAAGCCGACCAGCACGGTCGCACCCAGGTCGCGCATCAGCGCGACCTGCTGAGCGGATCGGGTTTCGGCACCGGTCCCGGCGCTGAGCAGCCGTGCGCCCATCCAGTGGGAGACGGTTTCGCGGACGTAATGACCGCCGTTGACCATCCCGAAGCCGTAGACGGAGTGAACGACGTCGTCGCTGGTCATGCCCTGCAACGCATAGACGCGGGCGAGCAGTGCGTTCTGGACTTCGCGACTGAAGGGACCGTACAGCAGGGGCTGCGGCCGGCCCGTTGTGCCGCTCGTCGTCTGAATGATGATCTGCGGCCGTCGGCCCTCCGCGTGTACCTGCTGACCATCAAAATCACCCAGTGGCGGGCATCGCTCGACGGACGCCATCAGGTCGCTCTTGGAATACGTCGGCAGGCGAGCGATGTCGTCCAGGCTCCGGATGTCACCCGGCTCGATCCCCCGTTCGCCCCACAGCCTTTGGTAGAAGGGCACCTGCCAGGCGAAGTCGAGGACCGTGCGAAAGCGCGACTCCTGCAGCGCGCGCAACTCGTCGCGGCTCATTGCCTTGAATCGGGAGAGAAACGCATCGCCCATGGGGTATTCGCGGCGGATCCGCGGAAAGTCGGCGGCTTCGTGATAGGACAACAGCTTCATTGGGCTTTGCTCGTCAGGGGACTGAATGTTGTACAGAGCGTGCGCCAGTCGTCATCGGCCCGCGCATCGAGACAGGCTGTGACCGCTGCATGGGCTCGCGTTGGTGATTGGCCCGCATGCTCCAGCAAGCCCTTCGCCTTGTCGACAATTGCAGCGCGGTCCAGGGGCCGCTCCGGATCGCCGAGCGCATCGTTGTAGGCGTGGTGCAGCTGCCGCCCATCGTTGAGCTCGATTCGCAGGGCGGCGCCAAAGCGCGCAGGATAGGCCGCCGTCAACGCTGGATCCTCGCGCAGCACCACTCGCGCGCGCAGCGCCGCAATTGAGTCGGTGTCCGCGCCGGGCAGGTCGAAGTCGTCCAGGGTGGGGCGACCTTTCAGCAGGCAGACCGCGCTCGCATGTTGCAGACTGAACTTGGCCTGAACAGGCGTGAGCGGTGTCATGCGGTCGCAGACCTGCACGGCATCGCGGTAGCTGGAGACCTCGATCGAGCGAATGGCGGCGGGGTCGCCCATCGCCTCGCGCAGCGCGAGTGCGCAATCGATGACCGCATGGGTGTGACGGCAGGCCGGCCAGGGCTTGAAGCTGGTCTCGTGGATCAACCAGCCCGATTGCGGCGATTCGCAGAGTCGCTCGGGCCGTCCATCCGGACACATGGCCTTGAAAAATCCGAGCGGGCCCTCGAGGATCTCATGGGCCCCACTGAAACCCACCTGCGCAAGCAGCGCAGCGAGCAGACCCGACTGAGCGGCCCGTCCGTTATGCAGTTGCTTGCTCATGGTGTCTTCGAGCCGGCACTGCCACAGACCGCTCGCCTGCGTACCGGCATTACCCAGGGCATCGGCGAGTTCGTCGTCGTTCAGGCCGAGCAGCGATCCGGCGGCCGCGGCGGCACCAAACACCCCGCAGGTGGCCGTGTTGTGGAAGTAGCGGTAGTGCGTGGGGCCGACGCAGCGCCCGATCCGGATCATCGCTTCGAAACCGCGAACGATTGCATCGAGCACCGGGCCTGTACGGGCCGCCAGGTGTTGACCGAGGGCCCAGGCCACCGGGACCACCACCGGGCCGGGATGGACGATCGCTGCGCGATGGAAGTCGTCCATTTCGAGCACGTTGCCGAGCGCGCCATCGACCAGAACCGCGTCCCGTAGCTCCAGCGACGCGCCCAGAAGCGTCATGATCGTGCCGGGCGTGAGCGAAGGGGCGAAGCGCTTGAGCGCGAGGCCAGGCGGCGTGATCGAGCCCGCCGCCGCGCAGCCGATCCAGTCGATCAGGTGGAGCGCTGCCCGCGATCGGTCGGCGTCGGTGACCGGACGACGCAGCAACTGGATCAGGTCCAGCGTTCGATCGTTCGAGCCAGGCACCGGAACGGAGCCCGGGGTCGATGTCTCGGCCTGTCTCATGTCAGCCCTCCTCGCCCATGGGGCGCATCGCGTGGAGATGACCGATTTCGGCCAGCACG
Source organism: Pseudomonadota bacterium (assembly GCA_039800205.1). GTDB lineage: Bacteria > Pseudomonadota > Gammaproteobacteria > Burkholderiales > Burkholderiaceae_E > SYIM01. The sequence goes on from JBDLRB010000196.1 coordinate 19,251, forward strand.
GTCCCGGTGTGCTCCCCAAGCGCAGGCAGCCGGGTATCAATCCGGGCGGGCTCTTCCTGGAAGCGTATCGGGTTTCCGATGTGCAGGTTGCCCTCGTCGTCCCGGATCAACATGCCTCGTGCCGAGACCTGAGGATGCTTGAACGCCTCGTGCAGCTCGAGCACGGGGGCCAGACAAACGTCCTTGTCCTGTGCCCATTCCGTCCACGCGTCGCGGCTGCGCGTCTGGAACGTCGTACGCAGAAAGGCCTTGACCGGATCATGTGCGGGTCCTGGGGCCTGCATCGCGATGGCAATCAGGTCGGGGCGCTCGAACAGGTTCAACAGATTGCGAATGAACTTGGGCTCGACACCGGCCAGCACGATGTGACGCGTGTCGGCCGTTGGATAGATGTTGTAGAAGGAATGCCCACCCCAGGAACGTTCATCACGAACCCGCGGAGAGCGATCCTCGGCAAAGACGGGCCCCGTGGCATTCGGTAGCCATGACATCGTTGTGTCATGCATCGATATGTCGAGGTAATCCCCGAGCCCCGTCGTGTGTCGACGCAGCAACGCCATCAGAATGCCCGATAAGGCCATCATCGATCCCGTGATGTCCGCCACGGGCATGTGCGGATGGGTTGGCAGGCCATCCTGGCCGAGGTTCAGTGAAACGACGCCAGCGTAGGCTTCCATGCCGATATCGTGGGCGGGCCGCAGGCTCAGGGGGCCGAATTGCCCGAACGCGGCAATGGAGGCGTACACGATTCGAGGGTTTCGCGACCGAACCGTTTCGTAGTCGATGCCCAGCCGCTTCATCACCCCGGGTCGGAAGGCCTCGAGCATCACGTCGGCCGTTTCCGCGAGCGCGAGCAGGGCGGCTCGGCCTGCGTCGGATTTCAGGTCGAGCACCACGCTTTTCTTGCCGCGACCGATGTTGCGCCACCAGACGCTCTGGCCGCCCGCCCGGTAGCCGAGATGCCGGGTGGGCTCGCCTTCGCCCGGGGGCTCGATCTTGATGATCTCAGCACCGTGATCGGCCATCATGGTCGTCAGATGCGGGCCCGGCAGAAACAGTGACAGATCCAGTACGCGGATGCCTTCCAGCTTCATCAGTTCGACTCCAGGGATCGATCGCGCTTGTGCGACGATGGGCTTCGACGGTACAGTCGCGCCAGCCGGGCCGCCGCGTCGGTGTGATCCAGGAAACGTTTCAGCAGTTCTTTTGTCCGGACAAATTGTGGGAGCAAAGCAAAAGACTGTCAAACGGCCGCCCGAGGGAGGCCGACGCTACGTCGAGGTTGCACAGCACCTGGTCGGCGCGATCGTCAGCGGCCAGTATCCCGTGGGGTCGGTGCTGCCGAACGAGCTTGCCCTGTGCGCGCAGTTTGGCGTCAGCCGGTTCACCGTCCGTGAGGCGCTCCGGCGCTTAGTCTCCGAGGGCCTGGTCACCCGGCGGCCTCGGGTCGGGACGGTCGTGATCGCCCGTCATCCGCATGCGCCGTATCACCAGTCGCTCGAGTCGATCGACGATCTGTTGCAGTACTCGGTGGGCACCCGGCTCGAAGTCATCGAGCAGGGTGAGTACACCCACCGGGCGCGTGCCCGCTTTGCCCTGCCGATTCCACCGGGGCAGACCTGGCCGGTCGCCCGGGCGATCCGTTACTTGTCGGGGGAGACCCGACCGGTGTGTGTGACGCGTGTCTATCTGAATCCGGGGCTCAAGGACTTGCCCTCGAAACTGGGGCGATTTCCCGAGCCCATCTACAAGATGATCGAGCAGATCTACGGTCTTCAGGTTGGGCGGGTTGAGCAGAATGTGACCGCTGCCGCCCTCGGTCGCGAAGATGCCGAGCGTCTTCAGGTGCGCAAGGGCTTTCCGGCGCTACGCATCGTGCGGGCCTATTTCGCCACGGACGGCAGCCTGATTGAGGTGTCCGAAAGCCTGCATCCTGCGGATCGGTTCTCCTACGCGATGACGATTCGTCGCGACGCGGGATTGATCGAAGGGACGGATCGGGCCCTGCCGGTGACCGAAGCCCGGTGTGAAGAGGCGCCGAATTAGGGTTTGTCCGGACAATTGATTGACCGCAGGCCGAGTGGTCTGCTAGCCTCGGACGATCCGATTCACGGATGCCCTGATCCTCAAAACTCCGGAGACTCTATGAAACGCATTGCATCGCTGATGGTGGGCCTTGCCTCGCTGGTGGCTGCGCAGGCCGCCACGGCACAGGTCCGTATCGACGTCTCGCTCCCCTGGGGGCCGAGCGAATTCCACACCACCAACGCCCAGGATTTTGCCAAACGCGTCGCGGATGCCACAGCGGGTCGTGTCCAGATGACGGTGCATGCGGGCGGTTCGCTGGGCATCAAAGCCAACGAGACCGTCCGTGCGATCGAGGATGGCACCGCGACCATGGCCGAGTTTGCAGGTTTCCAGAACGTGGGCGAGGTGCCGCTTCTGGGCATCGAGAGCCTGCCCTTTCTGGTGGATGACTATGCCCAGCTGAAGGTCATGCATAGCTTTGTGCGTCCG
>JBDLRB010000197.1:0-2708 GCA_039800205.1 Pseudomonadota bacterium
ACGAGGCGAGCCTGCGGGGCGAAATTGCCCGAGTACGGCGCGACGGGTGGTGCGCTTACTCGGCGGGGCTGATTCCCGGTATGGCGGGCTTGGGCGTGCCCATCTTCAACCACGATCAGCGGCCCGTGGCTGCGATCAGTATTGGCACCACGACCGATCGCCTGGGTCCCGAGCGCCTCGAGGCGGTTGCGGCGATGCTGATCCGTGAGGCGGCCCAGATTTCGTCGCAGATTCACCCGTTTGATCCGACGCTGAGGCGTGCCGCAGCGGCGATGGCTTGATCAAGTTTTGCGGTTGGGCAGGTTCATCACGATCGGGTCGTGACCCGTGTGTGTGAGAAACCGTTCGAGTGCCTCGTGATCAAAGGCGATCGTCGCCGTGTTGATCAAAGGATGCGCCTGCAGACGCGGCGCATTCCAGAGCGAATGATCGATGACCAGGGTCGTACGACGCTGGGTGTCATTCATCAGACCGAACACGCTGACCGCTCCGGGGGTCAGGCCGAGCACGTCGAGCAGTGTTTCGGGCGAGGCCAGTGCCAGCTTGCCGACGCCTAACTCTTCGCCCAGCGCACGCAGGTCGACCGACTTCTCGTAGGGCACGACGAGGAGGAAGAGGCGATGGCCTTTCTTTGCCTGAACAAAGAGATTCTTGGCCGACACGCCCGAACGCAAGGGCACCGTTTCGCGCGCCTGATCGACGGTGAAGACCGCTGGATGCGCGCAGTACTCATGATCGATGCCCAGCGTCTGCAGCAGCTGGAGCAGTTGTGCTTCCCGGTCGGCGGCCGTTGCGTCGGCTGCTTGGGGCGTCCGATCATTCATAGGACTTGCTCCAGGAACTCGCGCGTGCGGGCCTCGCGCGGATGATCGAAAAAGCGGTCGGGTGGGCCATCTTCGACGATGACGCCCCCGTCCGTGAAGTAGATGCGCCGCGCGACTTCACGCGCAAAGCGCATCTCATGCGTGACGAGCACGCAGGTCATCCCTTCGTCGACCAGTTCCCGGATGGTGACCAGCACTTCCTTTTTTGTTTCCGGATCCAGCGCCGCGGTGACTTCATCGAACAGCATGATGTCGGGATTCATGGCGAGCGATCGAGCGATTGCGACGCGTTGCTGCTGGCCCCCGGAGAGCTCGCCGGGAAAGGCATTTTCCTTGCCGGTCAGTCGAACCTTTGCAAGCAGACGATGGGCACGCTCGATGACCTCAGCCCGGTCCTGCTTCAGAACGATCAGCGGAGCCATCGCGATGTTCTCGATGGCTGTTTTGTGCGGAAACAGGTTGTATTGCTGAAAGACCATCCCCACTTTTCTGCGCAGTGCGAGTACATCGAGTTTCGGGTCGTTGACCTCACGCCCCTGAACACGGATCGAGCCCGACGTGATCGGTATCAGTCCGTTGATGCAGCGAAGGAGGGTGGATTTCCCCGAACCCGATGGACCGACGATACAGACGGCCTCGCCCCGCGCGATGTTCATCGAAAGGGACTTCAGAACCTCGACCTCGCCGAATCGCTTGACGACGTCGCGCACTTCAATGATCGGTTCATTGCATACGGTTGTCATGAACAACAACCTGTGCGGTCGGGCCTTCGTGGTCGGGTGGTCATGCCTTCAGCCTTTCACTGCAAAACGTGCCTCGAGCGCACGAGTGGCTCGCGCGATGGGGTAGCAATAGAGGAAAAACAGCAGAAGCAGGTACAGGTAGAAGGGCAGCATCAGGTCAGGGCGGTTGGTCGCGGTGAGCGCGGCCCGCGTCTGAGTCATTCCGTCTTGCACGCCGACGATTGAGATGAGCGGCGATGCCGTTGTCAGGATCGCATAGAGGTTCATCCACGGGGGCAGCATTCGTTTGATGCACTGTGGAAGGATGATTCGCCAGAGCGTCTGGCGGCGATTGAAGCAGAGCGATGCAGCGCTTTCCCATTGTCCAGTCGGGATCGAGACGACCGCTCCGCGGACGATCTCCGACACATTGGCCATGACGGGAAGGGCCAGCCCGATCACGGCCTTCAGCCACGCGGGGAAGGGCAGGGTGAGGCTGCCCAGCTGGACCTCGTAGGGAATGAGGAAAATGCAGTAAAAGAGCACGACCAGCCAGGGTGCATTCCTGAAGAATTGTGTGGTCCAGTCGCAGCCCACTGAAACCGGCCGAGCCGGTGAGATCTGACCGAGTCCCAGGAAGGCTCCGGCCAGAGTGCCCAGGGTCATCGCGAGCGTTGCGACCAGAAGGTTGAACAGGAAGCCCTTGAAGATCAGCGGGCCCCAGCGGATCAGTTCCTCCAGCGCGCTTGATTCCGTTGAGCCGCTTGCAAATGCCGAGTGAGCGAGGGTGAGCAACAAGGCAGTGATGCCGAACAGGACACCGGCCAGGCTGATTCGCGACAAGGGGGCGTTCATGCCGCGTTCTGCCCGAATCCCGGCAGGCGCATCGCGCGTTCCCAGCGATTGATGACCCAGACCAGGAGCGCGATCAGAATCAGGTAGATCAGGAGGACGACGTTCATCATCTCGCGCACGTTGAACTGCTCTGACCAGATGCCCGCCGCGACATACAGGGCCTCGGGCACCGCGATTGCGTAAGCGAGTGTGGTGGTCTTGACGAGGTTGACCAGATTGTTGCCAAAGGCCGGTAAGGCAATACGGATCGCAAGGGGCATCACCACCTGAAACAGGATCTGGTTTCGGCTCATGCCGAGCGATTCGG
>JBDLRB010000198.1:0-5256 GCA_039800205.1 Pseudomonadota bacterium
CTGCAGGCATTCAGCCGTTTACTGTATTCGGATTCCCAGTTCACTGATGATCGGCCCCCAGACGCGATTTTCTTCATGGATTCGCGCCAGAAACTCTCTCGGGCCATCACCGCTCGGATCCATCCCCATTGCCTCCAGCTTCTTCCGTGTTTCAGGGTCGCGCAGCACCTTCAGGATGCCGGAGTGGAGTCGAGCGAGCACAGCAGGGGTCACCTTGGCCGAAGCCGAGACGCCAAACCACGGCGCACCCACCACACCGGGCACCAATTCGGCAATCGCCGGCACATCCGGATACAGGCGGGAGCGCTCAGGCGAGGCCACCGCCAGCAGCTTCAGCTTGCCATTGCGGATATTGGGACCTGCGCTGACCAGGCTTTCGAACTGGATATCCACCCGCCCGCCGATCAGGTCGACGACCGCCTGTGACGCGCCCTTGTAGGGGACATGAACCAGTCGCAACCCCCCTTTATTCTGAAGCAATTCTCCGGTCAGATGCCCCGATGAACCGACACCGACCGATGCAAAACTGAACCGGTCTGGTTGGGCGCGAGCCCGCTCGATCAAGTCCCGCAGCGTGGCGACGGGCGAGTCGCCACGTACCAGCAGACCATTGGCAAAGCTCCCAATCACGGCAATATGCGCAAAATCCTGGATCGGGTCATAGGGCATTTTGGATCGCATCAAAGGCACCGGCGCGATCGATGACGTGGAACTGACCAACAACATCGAACCATCCGTCGGACCCTTGGCCACCGCGTCAGCACCAAGGGTCGCGCCAGCGCCTGGGCGATTTTCGACCACGACGCTGGCGCCCAGGGCCGGACCCAGTTTTTCGGCAAGCATCCGACCGATCACATCTGTGGATCCGCCCGCCGCAAAGGGCACAACCAGGCGGATCACCTTGGGTAAAGTCTGCTCGGTGGCCTGAGCCCATGCGGAAGAGGGATTGAACACTGCACTCGCCAGTCCGATCAGCGCCGAACATGTCCAGAGAACAGCCCGGCAGGTATGCTTGAACGATGACATTGCCTCTCCGCTGCGGCTTGCCGCGAAATATTTACACTTTGATCTTAACAGCGCCATTCCATGACACCTTCCGAAATGTACGCCATCACCGGGCAGTTCATCGCACGGTTTGTTGAAACACCATTGCCTGATGCAGTCACCGAGCGGGCCCGCCTGATCGCCCTCGACACGGTCGCGGTGATTGTGCGCGGCTACCGAGAGGCCGACATCAGCGCCTACACAAAAGCATGCCCAACCCGGCCTCACGGTGCATCACTGATCCGGGCGGGGGGCGGTCGGACCGAACCCGGTCAAGCCATCCTCTGCAACACGGCATCAGCCGCTGCGCTTGAGCTTTGCGAGGGCCATCGGCGCGCGATGGGGCACATTGCCCTGCAAATCCTTCCGGCCGTACTCGCCACGGCCGAGGTTCATCACCTGCCCGGACGTCGCATCTTGCCGGCACTGACACTGGGCTATGAAATCGCCACGAGAATGGGGGCCGCCTCGAAGCGTCACTTCAGGGCGCACGGCCACGGGATCTGGGCCGCAGCGGGTTCGGCAGTGGCGATTGCACGACTGCTCGAACGCACGCCTGACGAAATCGTCGAGTGCCTCAAGATCGCCTCGAACCTCTCGCTCGCCCCCTCGTTCTCCACCCATGCAGAAGGCGCCACGGTACGGAATCTCACCGCTGGCATGGGCGCGATGATCGGCTATCAGGTCCCCGCGCTACAGCAGGCCGGCTATCTCGGTAGCCTGTCGGCAATGTCGGTGACCCTGGGCGAAACCTTGGGCGCATCGTTCTCCCCCGAGCGTTTTGTCGAAGGCATGGGTGACGAGTTCTGCGTGATGGACAACTACTTCAAGTTCGACGCAAGTGGCCGCCACATGCAGGCACCCGCTCAGGCGCTTCGAGAAATCATGGCGCAACAGCTGGTCGATCCTGAAAAGGTCAAACGGATCCGAGTCGAGACCTACCAACCTGCAGCCACCCTCACCCAGCGCGAGCCCCCCAATGGCCTGGCAGCAAAGACCTCGATCCCGTACGCGATCGCCGCGCAACTCATCCTCGGCCACTTGGGCGTTGAGGCCTACGACGCCGAACGCCTGCGCGACCCTCGCATCCAACGCTTGATGCAACGGGTCGAACTGTGGGAAGGTCAACCCGATCCCCCCGCGTCAGGTCGCGCCGACCCGATGGCACGCTGGGCCCGAGTGATTGTGGAAACCGACACGAGCGAACCGTTGTGCGGCTACTGCGCCAACCCTCCAGGAGAAGGCGATACGCCCGCAAGCGCAACGCAGCTGCGCGATAAATTCGACAGTTTGACGCAACCCATGCTGGGTGCTGCAGGAGCAGCGAGCCTCTATCGGCTGTTTTCAGAGCTTGAAACGCTCGACGATTTCGGCCAGGCACTGGTGGGTTGCCTGCTCGAGGCCGAAAACAGAAATTTCGTTTGAGAAGCGATCAGGGCGGCGACAACCCTGAGCGATCTGGAAAACCGCGGTCTGACCGCAGCAATCACTCAGCCCAGGATAAAGTCCGCCGCCCGGGCGCCGATCATCATCGCCGGTGCGTGGGTGTTGCAACTGGCGAGCACAGGCATGATCGACGCATCAGCCACCCGTAAGCCGTCAACGCCTCGCACGCGCAGGCGGCCATCGACGACCGAAGCTGGATCGGCCCCCATTCGGCAACTGCCCACCGGATGGAAGACCGTATCTGCGGTCGCTCGGATCCACGCGTCCAGATCGGCATCGCTTTGTCTGCCGATACCGGGTGCGGATTCAGCCTCACGCCATCGATCGAAGGCCGACTGCCGAAAAATCTCCCTGAGCATGCGTACGCCCGTTCGTAGTGTGCTCAGGTCTGAGCCCTCGCTCAGATAAGCTCCCTGAATGGATGGGGCGGCCAGCGGATCCGCGGTGCGAAGACGGATCTCGCCACGGCTTGCCGGACGCATTACGCAGACGTTGGCGAAGAACCCATGGGTCTGTGCGATGGACGCCCGATTCCAGGGCATCCGAATGACCGCCGTCGAGCGCCCGGGCAGAAAATGCGCCTGCAAATCGGGACGATCGATACCGACATCGCTACGCATGAACGCGCCGACCTCGAGGGGGAAACGCGCTGCGGGGCCCTCGCCCAAGGCCAGTGCACGCAGCAGCGCCCAACCCGCTCGATCGGGCCGCAGCAGGCGGCTCAGCGTAATAGGCTCAGAGCAGTCGTATTCGACACGCACCAGAAGATGATCCTGCAGATTGCGACCAACCTCCGGAAGATCGACGTGTACGGTGATGCCATGACTGCGAAGGTGTTCCGCGGGACCCACGCCCGACAGCATCAGAAGTTGCGGGCTGTTGACGGTTCCACTGCACAGTACGATTTCGTGATTCGCGCGAATCGTCTGGCGTTGCCCATTCACCAAAACCTCGACTCCGACGGCCCGGCCGCCCTCGATCACGACCCGAAGAACATGCACCCCCGTGACCACCTGGAGATTGCGGCGCTGCGACTGTGGTGTGAGAAAGGCCCTCGCGGCGCTGAGACGGCGACCGTCCGCAATCGTGAAATCATAGGGACCGGCGCCCTCGGGCGATGCGCCATTGAAATCATCGGTACGGGGGTGTCCGGCCTGCCTCGCCGCATGAAGAAAGGCCTCCGAAAGCGGATGCAGGCTCGGCGTCCGGGAAACGCGCTGCGGCCCCTCCCCGCCATGCCAGTCGGACTCGCCCATCCAGTGGCCCTCGATCGACCGATAGACCTCCAACACCGAAGACCAGGACCACTCCGCCAAGCCCGCCGCCGCCCAGTCGTCATAATCAGCCGGGAAGCCGCGCGTCCAGACCATGCCGTTGATCGACGAAGACCCCCCAAGGACTTTCCCGCGCGGCCAATACAGCGATCGCCCGTTCAGACCGGGCTCAGGCTCGGTGTGATACGCCCAGTTGTTGCGCGGGCTTCGAAGCAGGATGCCCGTCATGAGGGGCACGCGATACAGCGGGTTGCGATCGCGTGGCCCTGCTTCGAGAACGAGCACATTCGCACCCGCTGCGGCAAGCCGACCGGCGAGCACCGCACCGGCCGAACCGGACCCCACCACCAGGATGTCTGCGGAACTCACCGGGCGCATCAGGCAAGCCCTCGAATCAGCGCCTGAGCATCATGCATTGCATCAAACAGGTTTCGCGGGGCAAGCGCATCACCGATGGTGTGGACCGGTAAACCCGCCTGCTCGATTTGATTCTGCAGATCGGAGGCCGCCCGACCGACCCCCGAGTACACGACCCGGTCGAACGGTCCCATCACACGCGTCTCGCCCGTACCGATGGTTCGGCAGTGCACCGCCGATCCCTCATGCAGCAGAAGCTTGATGCCCAGATGCATGCGCACACCGGCCTGTGCGAGGCGCTCGAGCGCGGTCATCCGGCTGTAAAGCGTCACCGCCCAGAGCGCCGTCCCGGATGATGTGATGACATCGATCTCTGCACCGCGCGCGGACAGCGTTTCAGCCGCGGAAAGTGTTGCCCAGGAACCCACGTCATCCACCAAGGCCACGCGCTGCCCCGGCCACACATCGGCAGGCGCACTCAGGGCCGATTCAACATCGATCGCCCCACTCAGAGCGGGATCGGCCGCATGATCGGCCCCACAGGCAAGAATGATCCGGTCGGCACCGACCGCGAGGAGCTTGTCCACACTCGCCTCGACACCCGTCAATAACTGTGCGCCGGCACGGCGGGCCTCGTTGATCAACCAATCGCGCATGGTGTGCAGCTCTGCCCGTCCGACCCCGGTCCCGGCGATCGTGAGGCGTCCGCCCAGCGCGTCGCCACGCTCCCAGAGGGTCACCTCATGCCCGGCCAGCGCGGCGATCCGCGCCGCCTCCAGCCCAGCGGGCCCCCCTCCGACGATCAAGAGCTTGTAGCGCGTGGGCGCGGACGGGATCTCAGGCCAGTGAGACTCGCGACCCACCCGCGGATTCATCATGCAGGAAATGGGTCGATGGGTTCCGACCTGGCCGATACAGTAGTTGTGGGCGATACACGGCCGAACCTCGTGCGCCCGACCGTCCAGACTCTTGGCGATCAGCATTGGGTCGGCCATCTGCGCGCGATTCATACCGACCAGATCGATCACACCACGTTCGAGCGTCGCCTCAACCTCGGCAAGGGTCCGGTATCGGTTCGCCGTCAGGAGAGGCAGGTCACCGATCACCTCGCGGAGTTGTTCGGTCAACGCTCGAA
>JBDLRB010000199.1:0-6832 GCA_039800205.1 Pseudomonadota bacterium
GGGTCTGTCCGGAGAAGACGGCCTCAGCGCCGGGCTCTGCAACCATGAAGCCCGCCGCAGGTTGCCAGCGATAGCGCTGATCTGACTGGATGGGTCGACCTTCGGTATCGTGATCGAGCGCCGGCGCATGACCCGTCTCGCGCAGCAGCACCCACTCGAACGGGCGGAGGCACTCCTCGATGGGTCTACCCGCACACAGTTCAACGAGCGTTTGATGATAGGCATCAAACAATTGAGGGTGGGGGTCCTCCCTCGCCAGCAAGCGCATCATCAGCTCGTTCAGATAGAAGCCGGAGAGTAGTGCGTCCCCGGCCGGGTTAGGCAGACCGCCTACCCACTCCGCCCCGGTCAGCGTATGAAGTTCGCTCGCACCGCTCCAGGTCGCGACGATCGGTTGAAACTGCAGCAGCACCGCTCGCAAGGAAGAATGCGGTCGCTTGGCGCCCTTTGCCACCGCGGCCACCCGACCGTAGTCGCGGGTGATCAGCTCGACGATCAGACTGGTTTCCCGGTACGCATGGGTGTGCAGGACAAAGGCACTCGACCGGAAGCGCTTACTCGTAGCCATGGGCGCGCAAACTCGCCTCGCTATCGGCCCAGCCGGACTCGACCTTGACGAAGAGTTCGAGATAAACGCGCGACCCAAACAGGCGCTCAAGTTCGTGCCGGGCTTCGATGGACAGTCGGCGGATACGCTCACCGCCCTGCCCCACGACAATTGCCTTCTGGGCATCGCGTTGAACCAGGACCGCCGCATAGATTCTGCGCAAGTCACCTACGTCCTCGAAGCGCTCGATCTCGACCGTGCTCTGATAGGGCAGTTCGTCACCGAGCTGCCGAAAAAGCTTCTCCCGGATCATTTCGGCTGCAAGGAATCGCTCGCTTCGATCCGTCAACGCATCTTCCTCGTACACGGCGGGTCCGAACGGCAGGCGTCGAACACACTCACTGACGATCTGTTCAATCTGACGGCCCGTCCGGGCACTGACGGGAATGATTTCGTCGAACCCATAGGTCTGATGAAGACGCTGCGCCAGGGACATCAAACGACCCTTGTCGCTGACGCGATCAATCTTGTTGAGGACCAGCAGGACCGGTCGCGATCGGGGCAAACGTTGGGCCAATTGCTCATCGGCCGAGGTCCACCCCGAGGCATCGACAACGAACAGGACAAGGTCCGCATCTTCGGCGACCTGGAGGGCCGTTCGATTGAGCACGCGGTTGAGTGGTCCGCCGACCCGGTTCTGAAATCCAGGACTGTCGAAGAAGAGCAGCTGGGCGTCGGACCGGGTCAGTACACCGACGATGCGGTGGCGCGTCGTTTGTGGACGGTCCGAGGTGATTGACAGCTTCTGGCCAATCAAACGGTTGAGGAGGGTCGACTTTCCCACGTTGGGTCGACCGACGATCGCAACCGTGCCGCAGCGAAAGTCTGATTCTTCATGTTGGTCAAGCGTCACGGCTTCAGGTCCTTTACCTGCTCGAGTGCCTGGCGGGCCGCGGCCTGCTCGGCGCCACGACGACTCGTCCCACTTCCCGTGACCGTGATACCCAAGCGGCTGAGGCTGCACTCAACCTCGAAGGTCTGGTTATGCGCGGCCCCGTGGGTCGCCACGACGGAGTACGCGGGCAGGGGAAGCTTCCTGCCCTGCATGACTTCCTGCAGCAGGGTCTTGGCGTCCTTGCCAAGGGTCTCTGGATTGATCGATGACAGCAGGGGCGCGTACAGTCGCTCGATCAAGCGGGCCGCTGCATCGTAGCCCGCATCAAGAAACACAGCACCGAAGACGGCCTCGAGCGTATCGCCCAGAATCGAGGGGCGGCGGGGGCCGCCACTGCGCCGCTCGCCCTCGCCCAGGCGGACGAAGCGACCGAGTTGAATCGACTGCGCAATCTCGAACAAGGCTTGCTGCTTGACCAGGTTGGCGCGCAGCCGGGACAGATCCCCCTCGTCCAGAGCGCTGAAACGCTGGTAGAGCAAGCGCGCCATCGCACAGTTCAGTACGGAATCCCCCAGGAACTCGAGCCGCTCGTTGTGCGGTTGCCCGAAACTGCGGTGGGTGAGCGCCTGCTGAAGCAGCCCGGGATCCTGCCAGCGAAGCCCCAGGGCGGACTGGAGCGCGTCAGGTTGTGCGCCGCCGGTCGCAGTCCGCGAGGCGACGGAAGAATGCGGGTGCTCAGCGGAAGGAGCCGATCCGGCCGAGGTCACTGAAATTCATCCAGATGAAGAACGCCTTGCCGACGATATTACGCTCGGGAACGAAGCCCCAGAAGCGGCTATCCAGGCTGTTTTCGCGGTTGTCGCCCAAGACGTAGTAGTGCCCCTCGGGCACGACACAGTCCACGCCCCCCTGCTGGTAGCGACACCGCTCGAAGAACGGAAACCGTTCGGTCGGGGCGATGGGCGAGGGTCGGGCCGTGTCGCTCAGAATGAGGTGCGACGTGTCACCAAGCTTTTCAGAAAACTGCGGGTAGAGCAGCAGTCGCCGCCGATCCTCGAACTTGGGCTCTTCGGCGAGAGAAACCTGCTGGCCATTGACGCTCAGGCGATTGTCCCGGTAGCTGATTCGATCACCGGGCAAGCCAACCACCCGCTTGATGTAATCAATCGACGGGTCGCTGGGAAAACGAAACACCATGACATCGCCCCGTTGCGGCGAGCCGACGTTCAGCACCTTGGTGTGCACGACCGGCAGGCGAACGCCATAGGTGAACTTGTTGACCAGAATCAGGTCGCCGACAAAGAGGGTCGGCAGCATGGACTCGGACGGAATCTTGAATGGTTCGGCCACGAAGGAGCGCAGGCCAAACACGATCGCAATCACCGGAAACAGACCCGCCGTGTATTCAAGCCACCATGGCTGGCGCTCGAGCTTTTGCCGGAGAGCCTCGCGCTCCTCGGCGATGGCAGGGGACGGCTCGGTCCGCTGCCGTGCCTGGTGATCGAACGCCTCAAGCGCAAGACGTGCAGTCTCCCGGCGCCTCGCGCGAAAGTGAACCCGGTCCGCCAGCCATCCCGCGAAGGTCACGAGCAGCACCACAAAAAGAATCAGTGCGAAATTCATCCGACGCTCCGACGGTGCCCGTGATCAGCGGTCTGAGACCTGCAGGACGGCCAGAAAGGCTTCCTGCGGAATTTCGACGGCTCCAACCTGCTTCATGCGCTTCTTGCCTGCCTTCTGCTTCTCCAGGAGCTTTTTCTTGCGGGAGATGTCCCCGCCGTAGCACTTGGCCAGCACATTTTTTCTCAAGGCCTTGACGTTCTCTCGGGCGATGATGTTCGAGCCGATCGCCGCCTGGATGGCCACGTCGTACATCTGCCTGGGAATCAGCTCGCGCATCTTGGCAACGAGTTCGCGGCCTCGGCTCTGGGACACGCTACGATGAATGATCAAGGACAGGGCATCCACCTTGTCGCCATTCACCAGCACATCCATTTTGACGACATCAGCCGCACGGTACTCGACAAACTCATAGTCCATCGAGGCATACCCGCGGGAAATTGACTTCAACTTGTCGAAGAAGTCCAGAACGATTTCGTTCATTGGAAGATCGTAGGTGAGATGCACCTGTCTGCCCAGGTAGGCCAGATTGGTCTGAACACCCCGCTTGCCTGTGCAGAGCGACATGACCGCGCCGACATATTCCTGCGGAACGAAAATGGTGACCGAGACAATGGGTTCGCGTACCTCTTCGATCTTGGAGGGGTCGGGCAGCTTGGACGGATTCTCAACCTGAACGACCGTGCCGTCACGCATCAGGACCTCGTAGACGACGGTGGGTGCCGTCGTGATGAGATCCATATCGAATTCGCGCTCAAGTCGCTCCTGCACGATGTCCATGTGCAGCAGCCCAAGAAAACCGCAACGGAAACCGAAGCCGAGCGCCTGCGATACTTCAGGCTCGAACTGGAGTGAGGCATCGTTCAGCTGCAACTTTTCGAGCGCCTCACGCATGGCTTCGTACTGGTTGGACTCAACAGGATACAAACCCGCAAACACCGAGGGCTTGATCTCCTTAAATCCGGGCAGTGCAGAATCGGCCGGCAGACGATCCAGCGTGATGGTGTCGCCGACCTTGGCCGCCTTCAGTTCCTTGATTCCGGCAATGACGAAGCCCACCTCGCCCGCGGACAAGGCATCACGGCTGACCGACTTGGGCGTAAAGACCCCCACCTGCTCGCACGGATAGGCGGCGCCCGTGGCCATCAGCCGAATACGATCCTTCGGACGCAGGCAGCCGTTGACCACCCGAACCAGCATGACGACGCCCACATAGTTGTCAAACCATGAGTCGATGATCAGGGCCTGCAGCGGAGCCTCCGGATCGCCCTGCGGCGGCGGAATACGCGTGATGATCGCCTCGAGAATCTCGTCGATCCCGAGCCCGGTCTTGGCGCTGGCCGGGATCGCATCGCTCGCATCGATCCCGATGACGTCCTCGATCTCGGCGGCCGCCTGAACGGGATCCGCCTGTGGCAGATCCATCTTGTTCAGGACGGGGACCACCTCGACCCCTAGTTCGATCGCGGTGTAGCAGTTTGCAACGGTCTGGGCCTCAACGCCCTGAGAGGCATCGACCACCAGCAAGGCCCCCTCGCACGCGGACAGTGACCGACTGACCTCATAGGAAAAGTCGACATGTCCGGGGGTATCGATCAGATTGAGGGCATATCGATCACCGCTCTTCGCGACGTAGGTCAGAGCCGCAGTTTGCGCCTTGATCGTGATGCCCCGCTCGCGCTCCAGATCCATCGAATCGAGAACCTGGGCCTCCATCTCGCGATCGGACAGCCCGCCACAGCGCTGAATCAGACGATCGGCCAGCGTTGACTTGCCATGATCGATGTGAGCAATGATCGAGAAATTGCGGATATTGCGCATGAACGCCTGAAATGTGAACACGCCCGGACCGTGTCGGGATGCGCTGCCGGGCCCCGGTTCCCCAACACACCAGTGCTCAGCGTGGGGAATCCGGTCAACCCGTCATTGTATCAGCAGGCACCCCACGCCCGCAGCGCCGGGGATGCCTGGCTGCGCTCAGCGAGATGCGGGACGAATGGGTACGTACTGGGCACTGTCGCCACGGCGGATCAATAAAACCTGCGTCCGGGCACGGTCGCTACGGGCGACGATCTCATCGAACTGTCGAGCGGAAGCGATATCCTGATTGTTGAGGGCGAGAATCACGTCGCCCGGCCGCAACCCGGCCCGGGCCGCCGGTCCTTCGGCTGACTTGATGACCACACCGCCCCGGATGCGCAGTTGTTGGCGGCGTTCATCGCTGAGCGACTCCACGACCAGGCCCAGCGCATTCGCAACCGCCGGGGCGCGATCCCCCTTGGCCGCGCCCGAGGCGGCCGCATTCTGCTCGGGTTCCAGCTCGCCGACCGTCATCTTCAGGTCACGCAGCGTGCCCTTGCGCCAGACCTGCGCGGTGACTGCGGTACCGGGGGCCGTCCCACCCACCAAACGCGGCAGGTCGCTGGAGCGCTCGATCGTACGCCCTTGAAATCGGAGAATGATATCGCCCACCTCGACACCGCCCCGATCCGCCGGCCCCCCCGATTCGACGTTACGAACCAGCGCACCACTGGCGCGCGGCAGCCCCAGCGCATCGGCGACCTCCTTGGTGACCTCGGCGATACCCACCCCGATCCGCCCACGCACGACGCGCCCGCTTCCCTTCAGCTGGTCTGCAACGCGCATCGCCTCGTCGATGGGAATCGCGAAGGAGATGCCCATGAACCCGCCGGTGCGGCTGTAGATCTGGGAGTTGATTCCAACAACCTCTCCGGCCAGATTGAGCAAGGGGCCGCCCGAATTGCCGGGATTGACCGCGACATCCGTCTGGATGAACGGCAGATAGTCACCCGTGTCCCGACCCTTTGCCGAAACGATGCCCGCCGTCACGGTGTTATCCAGGCCAAACGGCGACCCGATTGCCATGACCCACTCGCCCACGCGCAAGCGCGAGGGATCACCGATCTTCAAGTGGGGCAGACCCGAGGCCTCGACCTTGACCAGCGCGACGTCGGTCCGGCGATCGGAACCAATCAGCCGCCCCTTGAATTCGCGTTTGTCTGTCATCGTGACGTAGATCTCATCTGCGCCGTCAACCACGTGATGGTTGGTCAGCAGGTAACCCTCACCGCTGATAATGAAACCCGACCCAACCCCCCGAGGCACCTCGTCGCCCGGAGCGCCCCGTCCCCGGGGTGACTGCTGTGGGGGAATCTGCCCCGGCGGGAAGAAACGCCGAAAGAACTCGTAAAACGGGTCGTTCTCGTCCATGCCTTCCGGCGCGCGAGGCCGACCGGGCGCGGACGGCGTGTCCTTGACGCGCTCCGTCGTCCGAATGTTGACCACTGCGGGGCCGGCGCGTTCGGCCAGATCGGCAAAGTCAGGGAGCTGCTTGACGGGCTGTGCCTGCGCGGCAAGCGGCAGGATCGGCAAGGCCGACAAAAAAACGGGAGAGAATGCGAGGACAGCCGAGAGGATCAGGCGTTTCATCAGTCCACCTCCAGGGAAGACGTTTATATTGTCCAGATATGCGGCCGTTCAGCCGCCAATCAAGCGGGGACCGCGGGGGAATTGACGGAAGGCCCCACGACCCGGTTGGGCCCTTGAGGCGGGCGGGATGACCCCGGCACAGCGCTCAGGCGGCGCCCCGTTCGACCCAGACAAGCCAGCGCCTGAGACTATCCCAATCCGATTGATCGCACCGGGCCCGGTCCACGAACACGTCCCCGCGCCATCCGTCGGGTCGGCTCACGCGGACCCAGATCACGGCGTCGCCCATGTGCCAGCGGACCAGTCGGAGGGGGTGCCGC
>JBDLRB010000200.1:0-3023 GCA_039800205.1 Pseudomonadota bacterium
TCGGTTCCTGTTTGGATGGTGACCCATCGCCGCCGGGCGGTCGTGGGGGCTTGCAGAACCATCGATCCGACTATGTGCCTGAGATCCGGATGTCGTCAACCATCCACGGTGCGATACCGAGCAGCGTCGGAAGACAGTGCGTGCTGAGAATCTTTCTGGCTTCTCGAGCCAGCCGGATGGCGAGTGCTTCCAGCTCGCCGGCGCGCGTGATCAATGTGACTTCCCGGGTCGGCGCATGAGCGACGACCTCTCGCACCACGACACCGGACAGATGAGCCTGCCCCTGCATCACATGAAGCGGC
This sequence comes from Pseudomonadota bacterium, assembly GCA_039800205.1. Taxonomy (GTDB): domain Bacteria; phylum Pseudomonadota; class Gammaproteobacteria; order Burkholderiales; family Burkholderiaceae_E; genus SYIM01. Next base: position 303 of record JBDLRB010000200.1, read on the forward strand.
GTGGTGATCGCCCAGCCCACGCCTGAACCGACGAGCGCACACATGACCGAGGCGTTGTCGACCTCGATCCTGCGGGCCGACTTCACGCCGAGCAGACGCAGAAACCGATCGGCCATCCGTCCGGTGGTTGAATGGGTCGGATAGCGGATCAGCGGTAACTTTGCGGAGAGTTCGGCCAGCTCGGTTCGACTCAGTGCGACGCCGCTTCGGGCGGGCGCGCCGCCCAGATCGATCGTCAGATTGGGAATGCGGGTCGCTGGATGAAGCAGGATCAGTGGCTCCCGCAGGAGCGGATACCGGCTCAGACCATCGACATCCTCCAGCCCGTCTGCGGCGATCACGATGTCGACCCGTCGCTCGAACAGGTCCTTCAGGTGGTCGGGTGTGAAGCCTTGCGAGACATAGAGGTGTGTGGCGATTTCGGTGGCGCTGCGGATCAGCTTTGGGCCAATGGTGTCAGCCACCGAATCGGAGACGGCCAGCCTCAGCTCCGGAACGGTACGCGCGGTGCTCACCGCCGTGGGCAGCAGTTGCAATTCGTGCAGCAATGCCTGAGCGCGTCGCCACAGCAGGTGACCTGCCGAGGTGGGCCGAACCGGCCGGCGGTCGCGATCGAAAAGTGTGACGCCCAGCAGCGTCTCAGCCTGCTTGACCAGTTGCGAGACGGCGGATTGGGTCATGCCCAGACGTGCACCCGCAGCGGACATGGAACCGTATTCGCAGACCGCGGTCACGGCCTGCAGCGCACCGACGGGCAGCAATTCCTGACGGCGGGCGTTCATACGCTCGTCCGGCCCGGGCCGGTCACGGCTCGATGCGGTGGGGCTTCTTGAGGAATTCAGGCGACGACCTTTCGAAGTGCTCATCACAGCCCAATAGAATTAGAAAATCTAATGATAAACATGTTGCCTGCTAATGAATCTTGTTCGGGTCTGACCCGACGCCTACACTCCGCCCATGAAATATTCAATCGCCTCGCTGGTGGTCAACGCACTGTCGGGTCATCGTCGCTGGCCTCAGGCCTGGCGAAGCCCGGAGCCCCGGCGGCATTACGATGTGGTGATTGTCGGAGGGGGTGGGCACGGTCTGGCCACAGCGTACTACCTGGCCCGTCTGCACGGCGTACGCAATGTGGCGGTACTTGAAAAAGGCTGGCTGGGCGGTGGCAATACGGGGCGAAATACGACGATCGTTCGCTCCAATTACATGCTGGACCCCAACGCCGGACTGTACGAGCACTCGCTGAAACTCTGGGAGGGCCTGTCGGCCGATCTGAATTTCAATGTGATGTTCAGCGCGCGCGGGGTCCTCAATCTGGCGCACTCCGATGCACAGCGTGATCAGATGATGCGTCGAGGCAATACCATGCGGTGTAACGGGATCGATGCCGAGTGGCTTGATCGTCAGCAGGTCGCGGAGTTCGAGCCGGGTCTGGACTGCTCTGACCGGGCGCGGTTTCCGGTCGTGGGCGGGCTCTTGCAGCGTCGTGGGGGCACGGCCCGACACGATGCGGTCGCCTGGGGCTATGCGCGCGCGGCGGATCAGTTGGGCGTCGACATCATTCAGCAATGCGAGGTGACCGGCTTCACGCTTGAGGGGGGGCGGGTGCGGGGGGTTCAAACCAACCGGGGTGAGATCGGTGCGGATCAGGTGGGCGTGGCGGTGGCGGGCAATTCCGGGCGCGTCATGGCGATGGCCGGACTGACCGTACCCATTGAGTCGCACGTGCTGCAGGCCTTCGTCAGTGAACCCGTCAAGCCCATGGTGAAATCGGTGATCACCTACGGCGCGGGGCACTTCTACATCAGTCAATCGGACAAGGGCGAACTGGTAATGGGGGGCGATCTGGATTTTTATCCGAGCTATGGTCAGAAGGGGAATTTCCCGATCCTGCATGAAGCCGTGCGTGATGGTCTGCAACTGTTCCCGAACCTCTCACGCTTGCGGATGCTGCGTCATTGGGGCGGCATCATGGATATGACCATGGATGGCAGCCCCATCATCGGCAAGACTCCGATCGAGGGTCTCTTTCTGAACGGCGGATGGTGTTATGGCGGGTTCAAGGCGACCCCGGGCTCCGGTTGGGTCTTTGCCCACACGCTCGCGCACGGAGACCCCCATCCCTTGAACGCGGCCTTCACGCTTGATCGCTTCAAGACGGGTTTTCTGATCGACGAGAAGGGTGCCGGACCGGTGCCGCAGGCTCATTGAATCGCAGACCCTTCGCCCAACTGCAACGGAGCCGGTCCCCATGTTTCGCATCCCTTGCCCACACTGCGGTCTGCGCGACGTGCATGAGTTCGTCTATGGTCGCGAGGCGGCGGCCTTGCCCGAGCTCGACGCGTCCGGAACCCGCTGGCAGGCTTTTGTCTACGATCGTGAAAACCCCCGGGGCGAACATGACGAATGGTGGCATCACACCTACGGGTGCGGCCAGTGGCTTCAGGTTCGGCGCGATACCCTGACGCATGCGGTGTCCTCATGCGCTTCTGCACCCACACCACGATGAGGCGCGCATGATCCAGTCAGGCGGTTCGGCGCGACTTGTCTCGGGAGGGCTCGTTGATCGCGCTCGTCCGATCGGTTTTACCTTCGATGGTCGACGGTATTCAGGGCTTCAGGGCGACACGCTCGCCTCCGCCCTGCTGGCCAATGGGGTGCGTCTGGTGGGACGAAGTTTCAAGTACCACCGGCCCCGAGGCATCTATTCGGCGGGCGCCG
>JBDLRB010000201.1:0-2554 GCA_039800205.1 Pseudomonadota bacterium
CGTAGGTCCCTGGTTCGAGCCCAGGTCGGGGAGCCAAAAAATCAAACACTTAGCCCACCTTTCGGTGGGCTTTGTTTTTTGGCCGGTCCGCGTGGCAGCCTGTCGAGCGCTAGCTGATCACCCTGGCCACAGGCATGAATCCATGTAAGCCCTCCTCGCCGCGGGCATTCAGATTGGTCACACCCGGGTGGTCTTCGTTGGCATCATCGTTATGCCCGTGTAACTGCCTGAATCCCGGGACCTTGAAGCCCAGTGCGGTCGGGGTCATGTGTTCATCCCTGGGGCGAAAATTCGTTGAAATGGCATTATCGAATCGCCCCAGAGCAATCAACTCGCGGAATGCGCGGTTCATCTTGTCGGCGAGATCGCGCGGACTCCGGGCAGAGATGACGCGCGCGTCCGCGCAGGATTCTCCCTGAGCGTTGGTCGCGTCTCCCCTCGCGTGGGCATCCCCCAGAGCGACCAGAAACTGCTTCGATCGAGCGCCCTTCGCTACACCGTTGTGAGTGACAAGCACCCCGTCGGAATAATGGGCCGCGCGAAAGCAGTTCCCAAGCACTGCCTGGTACCCGCTCAGAGTGAGCTTGTTCGAGGCGTAGCCCCCCCAGGTCGCTTTAATCCCCTCATCGTCAATGTCCTTGAATACATCGACGCCGTCTTTGGTGAGGAGGGGTTGCGTGTCGTGGTTACCGGCAATGAAGACCACCCCGGTCTCGACGCGTACGTTGGGGTCCGCGTGAGCAACACCGCTCAGCGTGTGAATCAGCCGCGACATGGCCGACTGGTTATTCGTGAATCGATCCGACAGGATATCGCCCAGAAAGATGCAGGCGGGCCTGCTGGCCTGCGCGTTCGGCGTGACGACGATCGAATCGGCAAGCCGATCGAGCTCCACGCGGAGCGGGATGTGGCCTTGAAACTCGATGATCTGTCCAGTCTCGAGTACGCTGAACTCGGTCGCGATGACGAACGCCAGCGAAAGCATCTTGTCCTTCGGAAGTCGAGCCACGCCGCTCGCCAGGGCATGAAGCACAACCCGCCCCATGCTGCCATCGGCATCCCCCATGACAAAGGTCGGCGGGCGCGCGACGCCCTGCACGGTCTCGACGCCCTCGGGAGCCGACACAGTGGGGAACATCAAGCGAGCGAAATGAAGAAACGCAGGCCAATTCTCTTTCATCTGGCAGGCGAGCGCCTGAAACTGCTCGAGCGCCGAATCAGAAATCGGGCTCTTCAAGTCGTCACGCAAGCCCGCAACGACCGCGAAGATCTGCTCATCCGTCGGATTGGGGGGCAGGACCGCGCGATTAATGACTGCGGCCGTATCGTCGACGGGCAAGGCCGTCGGCAGGATCAGGCGCGACCGCACGTTGTCCGGATTCGGGTACACCGGGTCCTGGCCGTCATTCAGGGGAACGCGCTGATCAAGAGCCGCGATCAGTTTCACAAAGGTCCGCGTACCGACCGCGCCGCCCGACCGGCCCAGGTAGGCGTCGATTGACGCCATCAAGCGATTCCGGTTTGCCTGGCTAAGACCCGGACCATAGGCGATCTCGATCAGGAGCTTGATCTTCTGGCTTGCAAGGCCTGTCCTGCCAGAGGTCAGGAACCCGCCAGCGTTCATGGTGCCTGAGCGCGTCTGCCGCAGGTAGCCTGTACGGATCTGGTGGTCCGGGCCAATCAGGCTGCGCGCCATGTCGCGGAGCGCCACTCGGGCGTCCGCCTGCCCGACACGGCCCTTTTGAAGGTCAGGAACAGCGGGAAGATTGGCTGAAATCCTCATGATCGAGCCTCAGCCACGGATCACAAGACCCGGGGCGCCCGGATCGCCGCCCGCCAAGTCTTCTGTCGCTTCTGGGGGCTCGGCGAGGGTTTTGCACAGCGTTTCCAGGGCTTCTGCCCGATTGATGCCCTCAGCGAGAATCGAGTCGATGTCCTCGACGCGCAGGGAGGCGAGGCTGCGTTGTGTGTGCAGGCACAGACGATCACTGAGATCGATGCTCGCCACCCAATCATGCTCGATCCGGGCGTGGTGATTCAGCTGATGCAAGGCCATGAGGAAGTCGAGGGACGGCTCGTCGAGCGCCGCGACCACGACATCGACGAGGATCCGTTCCGTGTCGCGAGGATCAGATGCGATCAGTACGCGGTACGAATCGGCTTCGAACTCGACACCCAGCGTCTGTCCGCCGATCGGAATCTGATGCGCCGAACAGAATGCAGTCAGCAGGGCCCGGAACCGGTCGACGGGCATCTCGTCCTGTGTCATGCGGGATTTCTCCATCGGGTATCCCCGCCCGACCATAACGCGCCTGCGGGATCACCACGGTATCACAGAGCCTTGTCCACCCAGGCGCCAGTCAGGCCAGCAAATGCGCGGGAATCATCACCGGGGCCTGGGGCAATTGGGGGGCCGGCGCGTCCGCACCCATCAGTACCTCGAGCAGGTTGGTTCGGGCAATCGCGGTGTTACGAAGCGCCTCGAAGGTTCGACCGGCCAGGTCGGCGGGCCCGTGATCCCTCAGATGCATCAGGAAAGGCTTCAGATCATCGG
>JBDLRB010000202.1:0-13314 GCA_039800205.1 Pseudomonadota bacterium
CGGCAGAGCCCCTCTACTTCCTCAAGTCCCCCAACTCCTACGCCCATCACCTGCAGGCGATCCAGCGTCCACAAGGCGACGTCGGGCGCGTGGTCTACGAAGCCGAACTGGGAATCGTCATCGGCCGCACCGGACGCAACATCGCACCCCAGGACAGCGCCGCTCACATCTTCGGATTCACGTGCGTGAACGATGTGACCGCGGTGGAGCTTCTTCGCAGCGACCCAAGCTTCGACCAATGGACACGCGCCAAGAACTTTGACCGGTTCACGCCGTTCGGACCGTGGATCGAGACCGAATTCGATGCCGCGAGCGCACGGGTCCGGGCGCTGGTCAAAGGAAGAGAGCGGCAGGACTATCCGGTCAGCGACATGTTCTTCTCGCCCGCCGAGCTGGTCAGCCGGCTGTCTCGCGACATGACGCTCGAGGCGGGTGACATCATTTCATGCGGTACCTCCTTGGGCGCTATGCCCTGGCAAGATGACATCGAGGTGCAGGTCGTCATTGATGGCATCGGCACCTTGTCCAATACGCTGAAGGTCTCATCAACGGCCTGAACCCGGTGCGTCCACCGGCTCGATCCGGCCTGCAGCCATCGCGATCATCGACCGCGCGTGCAACTGCCTGCGGGCTGCGGGTCGGGGGGCCAAGCACTAGCAAAAATGCAATTTCATATTTAATATTGCATGCAAATTGCATTCAATTCAGACCTTGCCAAACATGATCCAGTTTCGCTCGAGTCCTCGGGGCGGCGCTCAGGACCGCGCCTATCAGTACATCAAGGCCCGCATTCTTGATCAGCGCTATGCCGCAGGTCAGCGGCTTCGTGCCCAGGAATTGGCTGAGTCAATGGCCATCAGCCGGACGCCTGTACGCGAGGCATTTGGTCGGCTGGAGCAGGAGGGGTTGCTGCGTCGCGAAGACGGTTGGGGCTTTAGCGTCCGTGGGCTCACGACGGCTGAGATCATTGACCTCTTCGAGGTGCGTGAAGCGCTTGAGTTGAGTGCGGTCGCGCTGGCAATTCCGCGAATCGATGCTGCGCGCTTGCTCGCTCTGACTCGACAACTTGATGACAGCGCCCAGGCGCTGCAAAAGGGGCGTGGCGCTGACTCGATCCGGATTGCACGCCGCTTCCATTTCGCGATCGCGCAGGCGAGTGGCAATGTCTTGCTCGCGCAGATGCTTGAGAGTCTCAATGAGCGTATCCATCAGGTTGGCCTGATGTTGGTCGCCCGTTTTCCGAACCGACCGGCCGAGGTGCTCAAAGAGAACCAAGCGCTGCTTGAGGCCTTGGCTCAGCGTGATACCCGCCGCGCGGCCCGTGTCGTCAAGGCCCATATTCGTCGCAGTCGTGATCTTGTGCTCGGCCATGCAGGCCGCGATACGAAGCAGATCCAGGATCCGATTGTTGTGTAGTTCAACAAAACCATACCAAGGAGACCGATGATGAACGTCAATCTCAGGAGAAGCCTGATTGGAGCTGTGGCGGCTTGTGCGCTCAGCTTGCTTGCCCTGCATCCAGCCGTGGCTCAGGATTTTCCGAGCCGACCCATGAAGCTCATTGCCCCGCTTGCCCCTGGCGGGGCGACCGACCTGGTCGCGCGGATCCTCGCCGAGCGTGTGGGGCGGCATCTCGGACAGCCGATGGTGGTTGAAAATCGCCCCGGGGCGGGTGGAACCGTCGGTTCGGCCCTTGTTGTCCAGTCCCCGCCCGACGGGCATACGCTGCTGATGGGAACGATCGGCACGCTTGCCATCAGCCCCGCGACCTACAGCAAGATGCCTTACGACACCGACAAGGATCTGGTGCCCGTTGCGAGGGTCGCAAGCGGTCAGTTTGCCCTGGTGGTTCCTCCTTCCTTCCCTGCTTCGAACTTCAAGGAACTGCTCGAGCATGTGAAAGCGAACCCCGGCCGACTGAATTACGGATCGGCGGGCAAGGGCAGCACCCTGCATCTGGGCATGGAGTTGCTGGCGAGTATGGCGGGACTGTCGATCACCCATGTCCCCTACAAAGGGAGTGGCCCGCTCGTGACGGCGCTTGCTGCGGGGGAGGTCCAGATGGGGCTGCCCGATGTGCCCTCGGTGCTGCAGTTCGTTCGCTCGGGTCGATTGAAAGTGCTGGCGGTGACCGGAGCTCGGCGCGACGCCAAGTTTCCGGAGGTCCCGACGATTGCTGAGTCAGGCATCGCGGGTTACGACGTCGTCGTCTGGTTGGGTGTCATGGCTCCCGCGCGTACACCGCCCGCGATCATCACCCGCCTCAATCAGGCGATTCTCAAAGCACTGGGCGATCAGGACATCGTGGCCAGGCTCGACGAGTTCGGACTCAGCGCCTTTGGCTCTTCGCCCGACGAATTCCGAAGCTTTCTCGCCGTCGAGCGTGCCAAATGGGCTGCCGTAGTCAAGACCTCGGGCGCAGCAGGAAACTGAGTGTGTGATCGAGCCAGGCGACCGATCACCGGTTGTGTGTTCAGGACCGCCTGTTGAGGTGCGTGCCTTGAGTCGAATTGAGTGAAGCAGCGATTGAACGGAGTGAGAGCATGAATTTGGCAAGTGCTGAGGACCACGATCGAAGCGGGCAGCGTGCCGCGTCTGCCCGCAGGCGCGAACCCGTTGACGATTTGAGTAGCTGGACAGCGGACACCTTCAAGGGGTCGAGCGATTGGATCCGGGTCCTTCAGCCCGCCCAAATTGAAGAGATCGACCGAGCGATTCATCAATTGGTCGAACGGGGGGTCACGTTGGCGAGCGTTCGCGCGGGTGATCTCCGCCTGCCGAACCTTGAGTCCCTGCTGCGGGACTTCCTGGACCTGGACATCCGGCAGCGTGGCTTCGGTCTGATTCGCGGCTTTCCGGTGCATCGCTACTCGGTCGAGCAATGCGCAATGTTTTTCTGGGCGCTCGGTACATGCATGGGGAAGCCCGTGTCGCAGAATGCGGATGGAGATCGCCTGGGTGCCGTGCGCAGCAAGGGTCTCGATTACGATGCCCTGAATGTACGTGGCTATCAGACCACGGCACGGCTTCCGTTTCACTGCGACCCATCCGACGTCGTGGGTCTGCTCTGCATCAACAAGGGACTGAGCGGTGGGCTGAGCTCGGTGGTGAGCGGGGTTTCGATGTACAACCGTGTCCTCGCTGAGCATCCGGAGTATCTGGACCTGCTGTACCGGGGCTTTCGCTACGATCGGCGCGGGGAAGAGGCGTTTTATCAGACACCGATCAGCGATCCGGTGCCGGTTTTCAGCTACACGGCCCCTCATCTGAGCATTCGCTACGTTCGTAAGTCGATCGAGACCGCGCATCAGAAGCTCGAGCAGCCGTTTACAGCGGAGGAACTCGAGGTGCTCGACTACATGGAGGCGCTCTCGCAGCGCGAATCGCTTGTTTACTCGATGATGCTCGAGCCGGGCGACATGCAGTTCTGTAACAACTACACGGTGCTGCATTCCAGAACGGCCTTTGAACAGGATCCCGAGCGACCGCGCCACCTGATGCGTTTGTGGATCAAGGTGCCTGAGATCCGATCGCTGGCACCGGATTTGATTGAGTACGATCCCGAGTCAGGTTGGAGCCGGCGTGAGGGCATTCCTGATCGTCGTGCGCCGATGCCCAAGGATGAGCCGGACGAGCTCGTGGCGGGCGGGACGATTTAGCGAGGGGCGCCGGACATCATCGCTTGAGATCGGCATCACGGCTGTTTCGCGGAACAGACGGCAAGAGGGAGAGTCTGTGTGCCGATCGCTCGTCGATCAGACAGCCTGCGCCGCGTCGGTCCGCACAAACACCCGAACGTGGTGCAGTCGGTCGAACCACGCACCGTCAGCACCGACATGCGGTTCGAAGGAGGCACGCACTTGTGCAATCTTCGTATCGTCGAGCGCATGATCCGCATAGCTGGGGCGCATGTGCTTGCGCTCAAATTCATCGAAGCCCGAGTACCGCGCGGGCATCGTGAAACGCAGTTCGTCCACCTGCTGCCACAGGGTCGGCTGCTCGATGAGCGCGGCATCGAGCGCTCCCTGCGCCGCGGCCCGTACCACACCCTCGTCATTGAAGAGCCGCACGATGTCGTTGAAGGCCCCGCCGTACGTTGGCTCCGACACATACAGTCGCCCAGCAGGACGAAGGACCCGCGCCACTTCGCGCAGAGCCTGTCCCATCAGCGGCATGGGGACGTGATGCAGTGATTTCAGCATCAAGGCGCAGTCGAACGTTCCGTCGTCAAAGGGAATCGATTGCGCGCCTGCCTCGATGAAGGACAGTCGATCGAGTGGTGCGGTCAGGTTGATGGCCATCTGTACCTGATCCACCTCGAGGGCGGTGACTGTACAGTGAAGGTACTGGGCCACCAGAGCCCGGGCGAGCGCGGCCGCGCCGCAGCCGAGTTCGATCACCTGACAGGGCTTGCCGACGGGCAAGAGCCGAGCCACCAGATCGAGCTCATCGTCGATCCGTTCGATGGAGGGTCGATGGGCGGACATGGTTGAGGTTTCCATTCAATCTCAAGAGGACGCCCGGACGCTATCGGGTCTTTTCGCCGCGGTCAACTGACGGTCATCGATTTCTTTCGGCCAGAGGTCCGGCGAACTCAGCCCCAGGGTAGCCGCGATCGAACCCTCGTCCAGCAGCCGATGGATCGCCTCGATCTCAGAGGCCAGACTGCGATCGTCATCGACCGATGCGGATTCGCTTCGAATCAGCGCGTGAACCCGCTCAAGTCCTGCCGAACTGCGGAGCGGTCGGGAAAAGTCAATCGCCTGCGTGGCTGCAAGCAATTCGATCGCGATAATGCGCGCGCTGTTTTCATTCATTGGCGAAAGTCGACGTGCTGCGAACGTCGCCATGCTGACGTGATCCTCCTGGTTTGCGGAGGTGGGCAAACTGTCGACACTGGCCGGATGGGCCATGGACTTGTTCTCTGAGGCCAGTGCTGCTGCGGTCACGTGAACAATCATGAACCCGGAGTTGAGCCCGGGATCGCGGGTCAGGAAGGCGGGCAGACGCGAGACCGCGGGGTCGATCAACATCGCAATGCGTCGCTCGGCGAGTGCGCCGATCTCGGCGATCGCGAGCGCCAGCGCGTCGCACGCCAATGCGACGGGTTCAGCATGAAAATTACCGCCTGACAGCAGATCCACCGATCTCTGGCCTGAACAGTCCTCACGGACGAACACCAGCGGGTTATCGGTGACCGCATTGGCCTCGTCCAACAGTACGCGGGCCGTATGGCGCATCTGATCAAGACACGCACCCATCACCTGCGGCTGGCATCGGAGGCAGTACGGATCCTGAACGCGATCATCGCCCTCAAGATGGGATCGGCGGATCTCACTGCCCGCCAGAGCCTTGCGGTAGAACTCCGCGCAATCGATCTGTCCGGTATGGCGTCGAACCTGATGAATACGCGGATCGAACGGGGCGTCGCTTCCCCGTGCGGCATCGAGTGTCAGCGCACCGGCGACCAGCGCCGTATTGAAGATCGATTCGGCCTTGAAGAGCCCATCGAGCCCAAGCGCAGTCGATACCTGGGTGCCGTTGATCAGGGCCAGTCCTTCCTTGGCGCCCAGCGTGAGGGGTGCCCAGCCCAGACGCTGCAGGGCTTCAGCGGCCGGCATCGGCGCTGAGCCGGCGAGTTGGACCTGTCCTTCGCCGATCAGCGGCAGTGATAGATGAGCCAGGGGGGCCAGATCGCCCGAGGCGCCGACCGAGCCCTGGATAGGCACGATGGGCAGGCAATCAAGCGCGAGGAAGTCCAGCAGTCTGCGCACCACCGCCTCGCCGACGCCTGAGTAGCCCTGCGCCAGGCTTGCTGCCTTCAAGAGCAGGATCAAGCGGATGACCCGGGCCGGAATGGGTTCGCCGACGCCGACCGCGTGCGATCGCAGCAGACGGACCTGAAGCGTGCCGAGCGCGGCGTCTTCGATGCGTGTGGAGGCAAGCTTTCCGAAGCCGGTGTTGACCCCGTAAATCGGCCCACCCTGATCGATCGCGACAAGCAGCGCCTCGCGGCTTTGCCGGATCGATCGCCAGACCGTCTCGTCAAAATCCAGCGCTAAGGCCTTCTTACGCACCTGACGCAACAGATCGACCTCAAGCTGACCCGGCCGGCACATCCGTCGAGCATGCGTGCAATGGCTGTCTGACATTCGTTGATTCCTGTGGGCGGCATGACCGGCGCGCGTGCCCGACCCGGGCGGCCCCGCGCTGGGCAAGGGTCGATTCTGTTGTGGACGCTTACCACTTCCGTTACATTAAACCGGATTCGTGGACGTGCAGGCTTCACACGATTCCAGGAATCAATCGGCATCGAAAAGTCTTTTTTTGCAGGGCCAATCCTTGATCATCTGCCGTGCCGTCTCGATTAAGGCCCCATCATGAGAATCGGTCGCATCCCCTATTCCCGGGCATTGAACGAAAGCCCGCCGAGCGAGGCGAACGCGCGCAAGGCACTGCGCACGATCGCGACCGCGCTGGTCGACCGTAGGGGGCGGATCCAGGGGGGCTATCTGAAGTTGAGTGATTCGGGTAGTGGAAGATTGCGCGCAGGCGGTTTCTTTACGAGCGGTCACGCCTCTCTGGCCACCGATTCGATCAGGTCCCTGGTACGAGCCGCGTATGGCAAAGCGCTGGGCCCTGCGGCCAACCAGCGTCTTGAAGAGGCGCTCAACGCTTATCTCGCGCGTACCCGTGGCGCCATCGGGACGCGCAGTTTCGTCAAGTTGGTCCAGTCTCTTGAGCAGCGAATCCCGGAGGACGATGGCCAGTCCCCACCCGTACAGGGCCCCGCCGATATTCGGTCGCGTCTTGATCTCGAGACGGTCGCCGCCGAGCCTACCCCCCGGGAAATCGTCCGCAAGCGGGTGGCCGATCTCGCACAGGAGCGGCGAAGCCCGATTACGGACCGGGCACTGCGCCAATTTCAGGACCTGGCCGTCCTCATGGATCAGGCACCGCGCGCGTTCGATCAGTTCAAGCACATCATGTTTCCCAGTCCTTCTGCGCTGGGCGGCGTTGCGGGCGTGTCCGAGACCGGCGCGCCCCGCACCTTCGCCATGGGTGATGCCGATGGGAGTATGGCGCGCATGGTGTTACATGCGATTGCCAGCGGTGTTGCAGAATTGCCCCATGGGTCCTTGCGGCGTCTTGGGTTCGTCATGTCTGTCGAGGTGCGCGCGATGTCTCGCGCGGCGAACGGCAGCGAGCGTCGCGAGCTGAAGAAGATTCAAGCAGATCCGAAGGTGAGCGAGGCACTGGATACGCTTGCCGACGACGTGCAGGTGCTGCCCGGCGCTCAGGAGGGCCGGCCCGCTTGCATCTTCCTGGGTGACATCCTGTCCGATCGATTCACCAACAACCAGCCCGCGATGGCCCGATTCATCTACAAGCTGAGCGGCGTGGATCAACAAGATCCCTCGCGGCGTGTTGAGACGGGTGTTCGTTTCATTGCCGGCAATCATGACACCAGTCCCTTGCTCGATCAGTCGGGCAGGAGCGTATTCGACCCGAAGGGTTCGCATGCCTACCAGTGGGGTGCCTTTGCGGCGAGGAAGCTTGGCTGGTCAGACTATCAAGCCGTGCTGAGGGACTGTTTCAGTGCCGCAGATTATCGCAACGGCGTGCTGACAACGCACAACGGCGTGGCTCGCGGTGAGCGCCCCGGCGAATACCTGGTTGCCGTGGGCGACTTCGAGTCCCGAGAGGACGAGAATAGCGCTCAAGGGACAAAGGTGAAATCGGCGACCCGCGTTCAGGCCCGTCATCCCGAGGAACTGGCCGAGCAGATGAACCGGATTTTCCTCGATCGGGTTCGTGCCGGGGACTTCGAGGATGTCATCGCAACCGACTTTCGAGTCAAGGATCATGAAATGACGCCCGTTGCGCTGGGCTTCGATCAGGTCCCGGGTTTTCGCCAAATCCACGGGCACGAGTCGAACATGAATGAAGCGTCCCCGGGCGTGACCAATCTCAATGCCCGGGATCAGAAGGGCGAATATCTTCCTGCTGCAATGGTGATCGATTGAATCGTTCCCAGGGGACCGCTTCCCCCGCTTCGATCCAGGACGCTTTTGCGCCGGCGATCGCGTATGCGATCGCTCACGAATCCACCTGGACGCGCGAGCCCTCGGTCGATGGCAGCACGTGGGGGGTGCATGGCGCGGACCCGGCGCCCTACAATCGGTTGCTCGGGCCGGTCTCTGCCCGGGGTGGCCCGTCGGGGCTCATCGTCTGCAATGGCTGCGAGTGGGCCCGTTGGGGCGAGCCTGGGCGGGCCGATCTCACCTTCAGCATCGCCAAGACCTACCTGGCCCTGCTGGCAGGCGTCGCACATGACCGAGGCCTGCTGCCCGACCCCGATGAACCCGTGATCAAGCGGGTACCCGGTATTGGTTTTGAGGGCGCCCATAATCAGGACATTACCTGGGCCCATCTGCTGCAACAGACCAGCGAGTGGGAAGGCCGCTGTTTCGGACTGCCTGAGCAGGTCGATCGTTATCGAACCCTGTCTTTCCAACCGGCGGGCGATGTGTCGGGCAGGAAGGGTGACCCGCGTCCGCTGCGTGATCCGGGAACCTACTGGGAGTACAACGACGTCCGCATCAATCAATTATCGCTCGCTTTGATGTACCTGTTTCGCAGGCCGCTCCCCGAAGTGTTCGACGAGGCGATCATGCGGCCGCTGGGTGCCAGCCAGGACTGGTCCTGGCGGGGCTATGACGACGCCTGGGTCACCCTCGATGGCCGGCGCATGCAGTCGGTACCGGGAGGCACGCACTGGGGCGGTGGGGTGACCATTTCGAGTCTCGATCAGGCCCTCATCGGTGAGCTGCTGCTCGACCGCGGCGTCTTTCGTGGTCGCAGACTGATTTCCAGTGAGTGGATGGATCGCTTGTTTGCGCCGTGCCCGATCGCGCCCTTTTATGGCTATCTGGTCTGGCTCAATGCGACCCGCCAGGTGTTTCCGCAGGCGCCGGCTTCAAGCGTCTTTGCGATTGGTGCGGGCTCATCGTTTACCTGGATCGACCCAGTGCTGCGCAGTGTGGTCATTGTCAGATGGCTGGATGCCGAGCATGCGGACCCCTTGTTCGGGATGATCGCGCGGGCGCTGAGGGATTCCGGCTAGTCGCCTGGTTTGGGCTCGCCCGGCTGCGACGGCCAGGTGGACTGCTGCCTGCTGGCCTGCGACAGGATCCGATCCCTCAAGGTCTGTGCCGCGGGCGAAAGAGGCGGGTCCCGTCGCGACACCAGGCAGATCATCGGGACCTGCATCGGTAAGGCGAGCGGAATCTCGCGAAGGAGTCCCAGTCGGGCGTAATGCTGCGCAAGTGATGTGGGCATGACGGCCAGCATGTCACTCGTCTCCAGCAATGCGGTGGTCGCCACCGTCGAGGCTGTTTCCGTAATGTCGATTCGGTGATGAATCCCCGCTTCTCGCATCATCGCGACGAAGCGGCCCGCCTGAGGCGTTCCAGGAGGCTGGACCACCCAAGGCCAGCGCGCGACCTCGGCGAGGGTCAGCGGGAGGTGGGCGTTCGCGAGGAGCGGATGCTCCGCGCGCGCAACCACCACTTGTGGTTCATCGAGGATCGGCATGACCTCGTATCCGTCATCGTCACGATCCTCCAGCAGTCGTCCCAGCATCCATTCGACCTCGCCCCGCTCGAGCTTCGGGATCATCTGGTCACTCGTCGCGACATCAATGGCAATTTCGACCTTCGGGTAACGCGCCTTGAACCAGGCGACCGCAGGGGCCATGAGGGTGGGCACGGCGCTGGGGACCGTACCGACCCGAAGCGATCCATCGAGCCCTGCGTCGAGCGCCGCCAGAGCGCGCCGCGCGGCCCCGAATTCGCTCAGCGTCTGTTGGGCAAAGCGAGCCACCACGTCTCCTGCTGGCGTCGGGATCATCCCGCGCGGCGTGCGCTCGAAGAGCCGGGACCCCAGCCCGGCCTGAAGCTCCTGCAGCAGGCGGGTGGCGGCGGGTTGACTGATCGCGAGCTCGGCGGCCGCGCGCCCCAGGTGGCGGTGTCGGGCCAGGGCGGCCACCAGCAGGATCTGTCGCGTCCGCAGTCGCAGCAGCGCGGGCGTGTCTTCGCCCGGGCTGCCTGGTCGCCGGTTCGCATGGGTCTCGGGATGGGGTGTCTTCATACCAAAATTGTGATCGATCGATCTGAACTGTGCATTGGAAATGTACGCCGTTGCTGGGTAGATTGAGGCCAGAAATTTCGAAAATTCAACGGGAGACCTCTTATGAGCAATCAAGGCCGAATGCCCCTCCGTCGCTCTCTTGTCCTGACGGCGCTGGGCGCCGCACTGTCTGCGGGGCTTGCCGCCGGCGCGGCGACCGCCCAAACCTGGCCGACCAAGCCGCTTCGAATCATGGTCGGTGCCAACGCGGGAGGCGGCACCGATATCCTGGCGCGGCTGCTTGCCGAAAAGATGTCTCCGTCGCTCAAGCAGAGCATCGTGATCGAAAACCGTCCCGGTGCGAGTAACACGATTGCAGCGGATCTCACCGCCAAGGCGACGCCCGATGGGACAACCCTGCTGCTTGCGACCAATACCGGTCAGGCGGTGGCGCCTCACCTGATCAAGTTGAATTTTGATCCGCTGAAGGATCTTCAGCCGATCGGTCTCGTCGCCATCGTCCCTAACGTACTGGTGGTCAGTTCGACCGCTCCGTACAAGAACGTGGCCGATCTGATCGCGGCCATGAAGGCCAAGCCCGGACAGTTCAAGTACGCGAGTTCTGGGATTGGCAGCACACAGCACATTGTCGGTGAAGCATTCAGCCTGGCCACGTCGACCAAGGCGATCCATGTACCGTACAAGGGAAGTTCAGCGGCGCATGTGGACATCATCGGGGGGTCGGTCGAAATGATGTTCGACACAACGAGTTCCGCGATGAATCAGATCAAGGCGGGCAAATTCAGGCCCCTGGCCATCACCACACCGAAGCGCAGTCCCGAGCTGCCTGACGTACCCACGCTGGCCGAGGCCGGGGTCAAGGGCGCGGACATTCAGACCTGGTATGCCATGTACGTGACCGCTGGATCGCCGCCCGCTGCGGTCAGTCGGCTGGTGACCGAACTGACGGCAGCGCTCAAGCTTCCTGACGTGCAAGCGCGGATCAAGGGACTGGGCGGGCAGATCGAGATCATGTCGCCCGAGCAGTTCGCTCAGATGAACCGAAGTGAGTTTGAGCGCTACGGACGTCTGGTTCGCGAGGCAGGCATCAAGGTCAAGTGAAGAGGACGATGGGCATGACCAGACGGCCGAGGATTGCATTTCTGCTGGGCGATGTGGGGGGCGTCGGGCCCGAAATGGGCGTGAAGCTGCTCGCGGATCCTGGGGTCCGAGAGTCAGCGGACATCGTGTTGATTGGCGATCCGGTGGTCCTCGCTCAGGGGGAGCGCATCGCCGGGGTGACCCTGCCCGTCGAGCGGATCGACTCGATCGAGGCACCGATGCCCGGGAACGGGCGGATTGCCTGGTGGGTCGACAATTCGCTGAACGGCCAGGAGCCCGCTCTGTCTCAATCGAGCGAAGCATCCGGACGGGCCGCACTGCGGTCGCTGCTGATCGCCGCGGAGGCGGCTCGAGCGGAACAGGTCCACGGAATCGTCTTTGCACCGCTCAACAAGCACAGCCTGCGCCTGGCCGGCATGACCCAGGAGGATGAGTTGCGCTTGCTGGCTGAGCGCCTGGGCGTCAATGGTTTTGTCTGTGAATTCAATATCACAGGCGGCCTCTGGACCTCCCGGGTGACCTCGCACGTCCCGTTGAAGGACGTCGCTCGCCTGATCACTGGCCAGTCGGTCGCTGACGCTGTCTTCATTATCCAGCATGCGCTCGTTCAGGCGGGTGTACCTCGTCCCAGGATCGCGGTGACGGGTCTCAATCCGCATGCGGGCGACGGCGGCAGCATCGGCATGGAGGAAATCGAGATTATCGAGCCAGCGGTTCGCACGCTTCAGGCGCGCGGCCTGGATGTACGGGGGCCGTTTTCTCCGGATACGGTCTTCGTGAATGCCCGACGCGGTGATTTCGATGCGGTCGTGTCCATGTATCACGATCAGGGTCAGATCGCGATGAAGCTCATGGGTTTTGAGCGGGGCGTCACGCTGCATGGCGGTCTGCCCGTTCCGGTCACGACTCCGGCCAGCGGTAGCGCTTTTGATATTGCCGGAAAGGGCGTTGCACGGATCGATGGACTACACGAGGCGTTCAAGCTGAACGTTCGCATGGCCACCGCCGCCCAGGCCCGGCAACGGGCGGCTTGAGCAGCCCGATCCGGTCACGGGCCCGGCGTGGGAGATGGATGAAGGTCGGTCACCAGACCGGCCTTGATCAGCTGTCCGGGCACGATATGGCCCACGATCTGCGGTAGCGTCCGGGCGACTGTCAGCAGGCGTGGCAAGTCGATACCCGTGTCGTATCCCATCAACTGCAGCATGTTCAGGGCGTCTTCGCTGCAGATGTTGCCGGTGGCCCCGGGTGCGTAAGGACAACCACCGAGGCCGCCGAGTGAGCCGTCGAATCGGTCGATGCCGGTCTGCACCGCGGCCAGCACATTGGCCAGACCCATCCCCCGGGTGTTGTGAAAGTGCAGGGTGATCTGCAGGCCACTGAATCGCTCGAGGACGGTCCTGCACAGGTGCGCAACCTGGGCGGGATGGGCCATGCCGGTGGTGTCGCAAATCGTGAGCCCGCGAACGCCCAATGCCGCAAAGCGGTCAGCCCAGCGCAGCACCTCATCCACAGGCACCTCGCCCTCCATCGGGCATCCAAAGCTTGTTGACAGCGACACATTGATCGGCACACGCCCCGCGGTGAGCGTCATCACATCCCTGAGCGCAATGAAGCTTTGCTCTCGAGGCATACGCAGGTTCGCTCGATTATGCGTTTCCGAGATCGACATCACCAGATTCAACTCGTCGGCTCTGGATTCGAGCGCACGTTCAGCGCCGCGAACATTAGGCACCAGCACAGTGATCTCGACCCCTGGGCGGCGTTTGATCCGTCCCATGACTTCCTCGGCGTCCCTCAGCATGGGGATCGCTTTGGCCGAAGTGAACGAGGTGGCCTCGATCTTCGCGTAGCCGCATTCGCTCAAGGCGTCGATCAGCAGGACCTTTGCTTCGGTAGAGACGAAGGTCGGCTCACTCTGAAATCCGTCGCGCGTGACGACCTCGTTGAAGTGGATTTTCTTCACGAGCGGGCTCACTGGACGATGCCCCGTTGCCTGAGCGCCTGGATCTGCGTGGTGTCGAGACCGATCTCGCGCAGGATGGCGTCGGTGTCCTGACC
>JBDLRB010000203.1:0-26980 GCA_039800205.1 Pseudomonadota bacterium
GATCGTACTGCCGGTGATCATTGGCTATACGGTCTACGCCTACCGCGTTTTCTGGGGCAAGTCGTCCACGCTGACCTATTAGAGTTCAAGCGGGATCGGGTATTGCATATTGCGCTGAGCGTCGAGCCCCGTCTAAGCTCTGTGCAATGACGCTCCAGAACGTGACATCCCCATGAATCATGTTGGCCCCTCCAGCATGGACGCAGAACAGGCGCAGACGCTCCTCGAGCGCCTGATCGGCGAGGTGATCGAACGGCCGCACGGCCGGGCCGCCTTGCGTTCGATGGAACCCGCGCAGGTCGAGGCCGATTATGCGCGGGCCTGGGCGTTGCTCTCAGCCGGCGACCTCTCTGCCGCGACTGATGCGTTTGGCGAGCTCGCGCGACGCGTACCCGACCAGCATCGGATCCAGCTGGGCTTTGCGCTCTGCCTGCAACACCATGGTCTGGTGGAGGACGCGTTGCGTCACTACGGCCTGGCCTTTGTGCTCGACCCGAGCAGTGCGACCTGTGCCTTCCGAATCGGTGAGTGCCTGTGGGTCCGAGGCGACCATTCTGACGCGCGCGAGGCGATGCTGACAGCGATCGAGCTCGGTAGCATTCAGGATCACGATTCCCAGATCATCGCTCTGGCTCAGGCCAGCCTCGATGAGTGGGCGTCGGCGGCGCCCCGAACCTGAGCTCGGTACCCGACCCCTGCCCCGAATCATGGCCGGAGCCATCCCGATCAATCGTCACTCTGCGCCGATTCCCGGAAACGGGAGCGCCGGGTCGGAGTCGTTGCTGCCCGGCCCGCTCGCACCGCGCCAGATTCGCGCATCGGTCCCCTTGCCCGAGGCCCGGGAGGGGGGCTTCAGGGGTATTGACGGTCACCCCGGTCCGATCGGACAGCCCGTACAGCTGACGCTTCCGCCGCCTCCGGGCGCGCCGACTGAGGGATCGGCCGAGCTGGGCGTGGCGTCGATCGCTCAGGGGATGGACAAGGTCAGCCAGGCTCGGGTCGATGTCGCCCGACGTGGGTTCTGGCGGAAGTGCCTGAGCGTGGCGGCAGCCACCACAGCGCTGGTGCTGATGTCGGTTGCCACGGGCGGACTCGGTGCGGCTGGATTGGTCAGTCTGGGCCTGACCGCCGCATTCGTTGCCAAGGGAAGCGCTGACACGGTTCTGAGCCTGATGAACTGGCGTAACCTCAAGGCCGGGCGGGCGGGTCAGCCGCCGCCCTTCAGTGTTCTGAATCGTCTGCCCGAGGCGGTACGGACCGATGCCACGGCCGCGATGCTGGTCGGTCTGGGCGCCCCCTTGAAGACCTCAATCTGGGTCAGTCGTGCGTTCAACATCGGACTCGGTCTGGGTGCAGTCGCAGCCTATGGTTTTGACGCAGGGGGCATCGGGGAGGCCGTCACCGCACTGGCGCCCTTTCTGATCGGCGATCGCCTGTCGCTGATCAGCGAGCGACTGGAAGTACACAGGCAAACGCATGCCCAGAGCACGTTCAACCAGATGAACGGGGTCGCGCGTCAGACCGTGCTCGCCCTGCAGGATCTGCAGGCCCTGCAGGATCGTGTGTTGGCCGCCACGCGTGCGACTCGGGAGGCCTCGAGGGGCGATTCAGTCGAAACGCGCTCACCCACCGACGCGCTGATCGCTCGCGCGCAGGTCTGCCAGGACGATGCCGGCACCATCCTGGCATCGCTCAAGCAGCAGTGGCTGGATCGTGTGATGCAGAAATCGACCGCCGGCCTGGGCGGGGTCGTGGCTGAAGTCCTGGACGGGTCCAGCGAAAGTGCGTCCTACACGGCTGACCTGCTGGCCGAAACCTCGATGCCTTTCATCATGGTGGGTGCGCTGGCGGGCCGCGCCGTGATCGAAGGCCTGCGGACGGTCCGATCCGCGTGGCGTGATCAGGACAAGCTGCAACGCTTCACCGATCAGCACCGGAGCCTGCAGCATGAGATCGCAGCCCTGAGGCATGAACTCCGGGTCGAGCTCGATGACCTGGAGGCCCAGCGACCTGAAGCCCTGAGGGCGTTCGAGGAATCGCTCCGTGCGGAGGATTCAGCGCTCAACGAGCCGCCGCCGCTTCCGGGTGACCCGCGCTACGTCTGAATGCGGCGGATTGCAGACCGTTCGCTTGAATCAACCCAGCGCTGCGGATCGAAGAAACAATTCAATCAGGCGCTGGGCCGCAGGCGACAGATAAGCGCCCTGCCGATAGGTCACGACCAACCGGCGGTGCATCACGCCCCCCCGGATCGGGACTTCCTTGAGCCCTGGAATTCGGCCGGGCCCAATCAGATGATGTCTTGAGATGAAGCTGAGCAGTCCGGTCTGCACAATCAGAGCCGGCAACATCAGCAGCATCGTCGTCTGCACTTGGACGTGCGGGCGGGGCAGGCCTCGGCGGTCGAACGCACGGTCCAGCCAATCCCGGGTCGGTGCGCCCGGGGGTTGCAAGGCCCATCGGTAGTGGGTCAGCTTCTTCAGGGTGGCGGACTCATTGAAGACCGCGTGCTGCTCGCTGGCCGCAACGACGATATTGTCTTCCGTGAGCAGACGCGACACGTAGCCCGGCTCAGATGTGCTCTCGGTGCCAACGGTCATATCCAGTTCGCCCGCGCGCAGCTGCGGCATCAGGGTACCGATCAGACCGACGTTCGTATTCAGCGTGACGTTGGGGGCATCCTCCAGCAGTTGGCGCGCCACGGACGGCAGCAGAAACTGTGCCGCAGTCGGGACGATGCCCAGCCGTACGTGTCCAGACAGCCCAGCCCCGATTGAAGAGAGCTCGCGACGGGCCTCCTCGGCATCGAAGCGCATGCGTTTAGCCCATTTCAGCAGGACCTTGCCGGCCTCGGTCAGCCGGATTCCCCGTCCTGATCTTTCAAACAAGGCGGCACCGCAATCCGCTTCAAGACGCCGGATGCTGCTCGTCAGTGCAGGTTGGGTGCGGTGCAGGCGGGCGGATGCTTGACTGAGGTGTTCCAGTTCGGCGATGGCCTCGAAATAGCGGAGGTCACGAAATTCCATTACAAAAGTCCCATTGATCAATTTTAAGAAATTATCGATTGGACTGAAGGCAAATGCGAATCGATACTCGCCAATGGTCACTCAGACCCGTAGCGTCCGCCCTCAAGCCCGGCAAGCCTTCACAAAGCCGGGCTACAACTGGAGACAAAAGATGCGTACTCATTACCGAATGCTCGTGGCGGCTGCCCTGAGCGTGTTGGCCTCTGGCGTCGTTGCGCAGACCGCATACCCCGATAAGCCGATCCGGATGGTCGTTCCGTTCCCACCGGGCGGCGGCACGGACATTCTGAGCCGGATCATCAGCGACAAACTGTCGTCCACGCTCGGCTGGAAGATCGTGATCGAGAACAAAGCGGGCGCGGGCGGGACGGTGGGCCTGGGTGCAGCGGCGAAGTCGAAGCCCGATGGGTACACCATTGTCATGGGCCAGACCAGCAACATGGCGATCGCACCGTCGCTGATGGCTGCGCTGCCGTATGACCCCGTCAAGGATTTTGCCCCAGTGTCCCTGGTCAGCGAGATACCGCTCGCCATCACCGTTGGTGCGAATTCGCCGATCAAGTCGCTGGCGGATCTGGTCAGCGCAGCCAAAGCGGCCCCGGGCAAGATTCTGTTCGCCTCGCCGGGCAACTCGACCGTCGCTCACCTGACCGGGGAGTATCTGCAAAATGTACTGGGTGTCCAGTACAAGCATGTGCCGTATAAGGGCACGGCGCAGGCGCTCCCGGATGTGATCAGCGGACGTGCGTCCTTTTTCGTGGCTTCGCTGGAATCGGCGAAGGGGCCGGTCAAGGCCGGGCAGTTGCGCGCCATTGCAGTCACCTCGGCCAAGCGAGTCGCCGACTGGCCTGATGTCCCCACCGTCGCGGAGTCTGGCTACCCAGGCATCACAGCGGTCACCTGGTTCGGCATTGCGGTGCCGGCGGGTACGCCCGAGCCGATCGTGAACCGCCTGAATACCGAGATCACGAAGGTGCTGAATACGCCCGATGTGAAGCAGCGGCTGGCCAGCGACGTGCCCACTGGTCCGAAGGCCTTCGCGGACGTGATCAAGGCGGATCAGGCCAAATGGGCTCGCGTCGTTCAGGATGCCGGAATCCAGAAGAAGTAAGCCGGGCGGTACGCTTCGCTGCGCGCCCCGGGGCCCCGTTCATCGAGACCGTGCTGATGCGTAATCGAGATGTACTGGCCGGCCTGCTCTTCATTGCCCTGGGGGCAGCGGGGTGGGCGGTTGCGCTGTCCTATCCGTTCGGGACGCTTCAGGAAATGGGCCCTGGGTTCTTTCCCAGAGTCCTGGGCCTGGTGCTCATCGGCTTCGGACTCATCACGGCCTTCAGGGGCCTTCGCAGGGGACATGCCGTCGTGGGTGCGTGGGGCTGGCTGCCACTGGCAAAGCTGAGCTTTGCCCTCGTCGCGTTCGGTTGGCTCATGGAGCATGCGGGGCTCGTGCCCGCACTGGTCACGCTGATCGTTGTCAGTGCATCCGCCGGGAAGGGCCTGCGGCTCAAGGAGGTCCTTGTGTTGACGGTCCTTCTCTGCGTCATGGCCTGGGCGATCTTCGTCTGGGGACTGGGCCTGCCGTATGCGCTGTTCTCGTTCGGTGGCCTGGGCTGAACCATGGAGGTCTGGTCGAATCTGGCGTTGGGTTTCGGCGTCGCCTTATCGCTCAAGAGCCTGGCGTATTGTTTCCTGGGCGTCTTGCTGGGCACCCTGATCGGCGTATTACCGGGCGTTGGGCCGCTCGTGACCATCGCGATGTTGTTGCCCATCACGTTCAGCCTGGACCCGGTCAGTTCGCTGATCATGCTGGCGGGCATTTTCTACGGGGCGCAGTACGGAGGCTCAACCACGGCCATTCTGGTCAACATGCCCGGCGAGGCGTCGTCGGCCGTCACGGCCATCGATGGGTATCAGATGGCGCGTCAGGGGCGGGCAGGGCCGGCGCTGGCAACCGCGGCCCTGGCGTCGTTTGTCGCCGGCATCCTGTCGTCACTCCTGGTGGCGATCTTCGGTCCGATGGTCGGCCTCTGGGCGCTCGAATTCGGGGCCACCGAGTATTTTTCGCTGATGCTGATGGGCCTGGTCTTTTCAGCCGTGCTTGCGCAAGGCGATCTGATCAAGTCACTGGCGATGGTCGTCGTGGGGCTGATGCTGGGTATCGTTGGCACCGATGTCACCTCGGGGACGCCCCGCTTTGCGTTCGGACTGCCTGAGTTACTGGACGGTGTTGGCTTTACCGTGATCGCTGTGGGCCTGTTCGCGATTGCCGAAATCGCACAAAACCTCGCGCGACCCGACAAGGTCGACGTTCTGTCGAGCGAAATCAAGGACCTGACGCCGTCCTGGGCCGACCTCAAGGCGGCCACCGGGCCCACGCTTCGTGGCACTGCGCTGGGCTCCTTTTTTGGTGCGCTGCCCGGAATTACGGCCTCAATCGCGTCCTTCTCAGCCTATATGCTTGAGAAAAAGCTGGCCCGCGACCCATCGCGTTTTGGCAAAGGGGCGATCGAAGGCGTGGCCGCACCCGAGGCTGCCAATAATGCGGCTGCGCAGACGCACTTCATCCCGACGCTCACGCTCGGCATTCCGGCCACGGCGGTCATGGCCTTGATGCTGGGTGCGCTGACCATGCAGGGGATCCAGCCGGGCCCTGAGGTGATGACGGGCAAACCGGAGCTGTTCTGGGGGCTGGTGGCCAGCATGTTCGTTGGTAACGTGCTGCTACTCGTTTTGAATCTGCCCCTGGTGGGCGTGTGGGCGCGGCTGACGCAGGTGCCGTATCGCTGGCTGTTTCCCGCGATCATGATGTTTGCCGCACTCGGAAACTACAGCCTGAACAACAGCGCGATCGACGTCTATCTCTGCGCGGGCGTCGGTCTGCTCGGCTATGTCTTTGCCCGGCTCGAATGCCACCCCGCCCCGCTGATCCTCGGTTTTGTGCTGGGCCCGATGCTCGAAGAAAACCTTCGTCGCGCCTTGCTGATGTCCGACGGGAGCTTTGCCGATTTTGTCACGCGTCCGATCAGCCTGACCTTTCTCGTCATCACCGTCTTACTGCTGATCGCAATGGTCCTGCCCTCGATCCGTCACCGTCGCGAGCAGGCAATCAGCGACGGAGGAAGCGATTGAAGATCGCGCCCCGCCCCTCCGAATGGGCGCCCGGCGTCGTACCTTGACCGCCCGTTCGTCCCCCTTCAACCCGAGCCCTTTCAGCTGCCCGACGGCAGATGCCCCTTCGTGGATACGACCATGACCGACCGATCCCCTCTTCCTGATGTCATCCGTCGCATTGAACGACTGCCTGCCGAGATCGTCGCGCAGGCCGCGCAATTTCCGTCGTCGATCCTCGCCGATGTGGCCGGGCGTCGCGGCGCCCTCCATGGGCGGATTGCGCCGTTGGCGCCCTCCATGCGGTTTGCGGGCTCGGCGCTGACGGTTGAGGTGCGTCCGGGGGACAATTTGATGATTCATGCGGCCCTGGCACTGGCTCAGCCCGGGGATGTCATCGTGGTCGACGGCAAGGGTGATCTGAGCGCTGCACTGATGGGCGAAATCATGTGCCAGCAAGCTGCGGCGCTCGGGGTGGTGGGGGTCGTCATTGACGGTGCCGCACGGGACAGCGATGCGATTCGCGACATGGGATTCCCCATGTTTGCGGCTGGGCTCAATCCGAACGGGCCCACGAAGGCGGTTTCGGGCCGATTGAATCATCCGGTGTCGGTCGGCGGTGTGACCGTCCATCCGGGCGATCTGGTCGTCGGAGACGGGGATGGTGTCACGGTCATCGAACGCGAGAAAGCGGCCGCGATGATGCCCCTTGCGGTCCAGAAGGTCGAAGCCGAGACGCGGCGGATCGCCGACATCAAGAGCAGAAAGGCATTACGGCCCGCGTGGCTCGATGAGGCGCTGCGCGCAGCGGGCGTATTGAAGGCGGGAGAAACGCTGTGAGCGCGGGGCAGCCGGTCGTCCTGGTCACCGGCCCCGACCTTGCCGCCGAAGCGCTCTCGCTGCTCTGCGACTACGAGGTGGTGTATACCGGCAGCGCGCCGTCCGAGGCCGCGATCGTTGAATTGTGTGCGAAGTACGATCCGGTCGCAGTCATTCTTCGCTATAGCAGGCTGGGCGCGGCGGCGATGGATGCGGCCCCCAGCCTCAAGGTCATTTCCAAGCATGGGAGCGGCAGCGACACAATCGACCGGCAAGCGGCCGCCGAGCGGGGCATTGCGGTTCGCGTTGCGGCGGGTGCCAACGCTGCGGCCGTTGCCGAGCATGCCATCGCCTTGCTCCTTGCCTGTGCCAAGTCAGTCATTCCGCTCGACGCCCGAATGCGTACGGGCCACTGGGACAAATCGACTCACAAGAGCCTTGAACTGGAGGGCCGGACGATCGGGCTCATTGGTCTGGGTGCGATCGGTGCTCGGGTGGCGCGGATCGCGCAGGCGATGGGAATGCGGGTGATCGGTCACGACCCGTATGCGGACGCGTTCCCTCAGTCCGTTGAGCCCGCATCGCTCGATACGATCTGGCGGACGGCCGATGTGATTTCGCTTCACTGTCCGCTGACCGCCGAAAGCCGTCAGATGATCAATGCGAAGACCTTGTCCGCATGCAAGCCCGGGGTGATCATCATCAACACCGCGCGCGGTGGGCTGATCGATGAGCAGGCCTTGCTCGAAGCCGTACGAAGGGGCCAGGTCGGCCGTGCGGGGCTCGACAGCTTCGCCGTCGAGCCCATGACGGCGGGTCATCCGTTCCAGACCGAGCCCCGGATCATCCTCAGCCCGCATGTCGGTGGCGTGACCGCCGATGCCTACATCAAGATGGGCGTGGGTGCGGCACGGAATGCGCTCAGCGTGTTGCGTGGCGAGGAGGAGCCTCAATCGACGGAGGTCCTCGGCCCGTCCTGAGTGGCTCGCTCCAGTCGGCAGGCCTTACACGATCGGGCCGGCTTAACCCAGCCGTACGAGCCGGCGAAGTTCATCCCCGGATTTCGCGACCGCGAGGGCCACGACCCAAGGATCAGGTACCGACCCGAAGCGGTGCGTGCACCTTTCTCAGGCACGCGATCAGGCTGAGTGCAGTGATCCGACCCGTCTTCGGGTTTTCGGACGGGATGTTCTCGATGGTCATGCGAAAGGACGCGCTGTCGGCGATCACTTCGATGCTGTGCGTGTTGCGCGTCACTGTGGGATCGGCCCAGACCTGAACCTCGGTGCGCTCCGGACCGACCCCGGCGAGCGACAAGGCCACGGCCACGTTGACATTGGCGGGAAAGCCGCGTGCGGCGCCGCGGGCATCGCCGCGATACAGGCACAGGGGTTCGGTGAGGCCGCTCAGGTCGATGCCCTGTTCGACCAGCAGGGGCGCGCCCTGCAGCCCGGCGATCGGCTTGCGCGTGACCATGGTCACGGATTCGATACGGCCCTCGTTGGCCGCGCAGACCGCGTCGAGTCCGAGCAAGGCGCCTGTTGGAACGATGATCTGTCCGCCGTGCTCGCGTGCGAGATCGATCAGGTCGGGCGCATCAAGCAGTGCGCCGGCACTCAGCACGACGAGCTTTCGACCGTGCCGCAGTGCAGGGGTGGCAATGTCTCTGAGCAGCTTCGACGGCGCACATTCGATCACCCAATCGCATCGGCGGGCCAGCCCGTCGAAACCGACGCAGTCGACAGGCTGGGACAGTGATTGGCGCATCCAGGCCTGGGCCTTGTCGATCTGTCCGACCGTTGCGGCGCCGAGTCTGAGTCCGTGCAGTTCGCCCTGATCGAGTGAGCGGGCAAGGGTGCGCCCGATCGTGCCGAGACCGGCAATTCCGACAGACTGAAGCGGTGCGTGGGCATTGAGCATGGTGAACCCGGATCTTGCGTTGGAGCGTGTCGCTGGCATGATAGCAACCCGGGCGCGCCGCCGCGAGCGTCGAACGTTTCGATTGATGCTCGAGCTGCGCTCAATGATCTTCGTGGAAACGGCAGCCCTGCGACCTCCTTGTCGCAGGCTGATTCCGGGTGAAACTCGCTCAATCCGACCGGCAGCCCCCTGATGAAACCGATCGACGATCTGGATCTTGAGCGCGGCATGAATCAGTTGGCGGTGCGCATCAGCGCGATCGTCGTATCGCTCGCGATCGGTGTGATCGTCGCGCTGGTGGCGGTGGCGTTTTTCAAGATCATCGCAGTCGCCAACAGCTACTGGGCGGTTACGCCGCTGCCTGCGGATTTCAATGCGATCGACGTGCACTACTCGGTCCCGGTCGGGGTCGCGCTCGGGGTGTCTGCGCTGATCGCAGGGCAGATTCTGAAGCGGCTCGATCAGGGCCGCCCGCATGGCCCGGCCGATCTGATTCATAGCGCGCAGCACGACAAGCCGGTCGATCTGCGAGCCGGACGACTCTCTTCACTCCTCGCCCTGATCAATCTTTCGGGGGGGGCCTCGGTTGGGATCTTCGGGCCGCTGGTTCATCTGGGGGGGTGCATCAGTGCGTGGCTGCAACGCAAGTCACGGTTATTGCCCTTCGATGTCGTGCTGGGGTCGGGCGCCGCTGCGGCGATCGCCGCCGTGTTTTCAGCACCGATCGGCGCTGCACTGTTTGCCCATGAGGCGATCATTCGACGGTTTGGCACATTCGGGTCGGGACCGGTGCTCGCGTGTTCGGTTGCGTCCTACTGGGTCTCGGAACAGATGCTCGGCAATCACCGGTTCTTCAGGGTGTCCGACGTCCCAGCGCTGGACGCCCACCATCTGATGATCGCGCTGGTCGTTGGGGTGGGTTCGGCACTGGTGTCCATGCTGTACATCCATGCGGTCGTCGAGATGCCCAAACTTGCCCGGGCGTCCGGCATCCCGATTCCCTGGCGCCCGCTCCTGCCGGCCGGGCTCCTGTTTCTGCTGTCCCCCGTCCTGCCGCACCTGCTGGGGGCAGGGCTCGAATCGATCAGCATGGCGATGGCGGGTCAGCTGAGTCTGGCGCTCCTGATTGCGCTTTTACTGGGAAAGATCGCCCTCACCAGCTTCTGTGTCGGCTTTGGCTATTTCGGTGGGGTCTTCGGGCCCGCGCTGTTTTTCGGCGCGATGCTGGGCGCCATCGTCGACCTCACGATGTCCGGCTCGTCCGGTGTTGCGTCGTCCTTCGTGCTGCTGGGCGCGGCGAGCTGTGTGGCCACTGTGATCGGCGCGCCGATTGCAGCGACCGTGATCGTATTCGAGATGACCGGCAGCTACGAATGGGCGGTACTGTCCCTGGTGAGTGTCGTCGTCGCCGCACAGATTTCACGCAGCTTCATGGGGCGCTCCGTGTTTGATCGGCAATTGGCCAGCCGGGGGATTATGGTCCGCGACGATCACGCGCCGGATCATCGCCCGAGTCCCTGAACCCGGCGGATCGTCTTCTGCGCGCGCTTGTCCGGGGTCAAGCCTCGGCGCTTCGAAATCGGACAGGGTTCAGTGCGTGCGTATTGCCCGCAGGGCCCTGCGATGACCGGCCCGATCGAACAATCATTCAATCGTGACACCTTCCGGCGTTTGCCTCCACAGGCGATCTGCGATGAGGTGCTTCGCGAGCGCTATCTGAAGCAGGGCGAGCAGACAATCGGCGATCTCTTCGATCGGGTTGCCCGTGCTCTGGCGAGCGTTGAACCGGCAGAGATTCGGGCCGAACTCGAGCGCCGGTTCAGAGCCAATCTGGAGGCCGGTGCGATCGGTGCCGGTCGCATCATGAGTGGGGCCGGGACCGTCAGTCAGGCCACCCTGGTCAATTGCTTTGTACAACCCGTGGGCGATTGCATTCAGGGCTTCGATGCAGCCGGATTTCCGGGGATCGCCCCGGCCCTTCGCGAAGCCGCAGAGACCCTACGCCGGGGCGGCGGAGTCGGCTATGACTTCTCAAGAATCCGTCCCAGGGGCGCGCGCGCGTACGACGTCCATACACGCGCCGCCGGGCCGTGCCACTACATTGACCGATTCGATCAGTCCTGCGCCTCGATTGAACGCAGCGGGACCCGGCGGGGTGCACAGATGGGCGTGTTGCGCATTGATCATCCGGATATTCTGAGCTTCATTCACGCCAAGCGAAGGCCGGGTCGCTGGCGCACCTTCAATGTCTCGGTCGGGGTCACCGATGCCTTCATCGAGGCGGTCCATCAGCGTGCGTCGTGGGAACTCGTCCATCGCGCCGAACCCGGCCCGGCACAGAGGCGTGGCGGTGCGCGTCAACACCCCGACGGGAGGTGGATCTATCGATCGCTCAGCGCTCGCGCGCTCTGGAAGGCGATCATGCGAGCGGCCTACGACTGTTCGGAACCGGGCGTACTTTTCCTGGATCGCATCGAGACGGACAACAACCTGCGCGCAATCGAAACGCTGAGTGCAACCAATCCGTGTGTGACCGCCGAGACCTGGGTCATGACCAGCGAGGGGGCACGGTCGGTGGCTGAGCTGCTCGGGAAGCCCTTTGAGGCGCGGGTCAACGGCCTGCCGTTCCGTTCATCGAGCCGGGGCTTTTTCTCGAGCGGGATTGAGCCCGTGATTGAACTGCGCACCGTTGAGGGGCACGCTCTGCGCCTCACTCCGGCGCATCGAGTCTGCCGTGTGCAGACCCTGTGGGGCCGCGGGCCGACGCGGGTCTGGACGCCGGCCTCATGCCTGAAGCCCGGAGATCGTGTCCTTCTCAATGATCATCAGGCGGGTGGGGTTGAACCGCGTACGGATGCGTTGAGCGCCATTTTGCAAAGATCGTTGCTCAAAGCAACGATTAAATCGGTCGAGCCGTGCGGTGAGGCGCCCGTCTACGATGTGACCATCTGCCATGTACACGCCTTCGCTGCGAACGGCCTTCTGGTTCACAATTGTGGTGAGCAGCCTTTGCCCCCCTATGGCTGTTGCGACCTTGGGCCGATGATCCTGCCTCGGTTCGTCCGGCATCCCTTCGATCACGGCGGCCCGGCCACGTTTGACTTCGAGCGATTCAGGCAAGGCGTGAGCCTGCAGGTCCGTGCGCTGGATAACGTTCTGGACCTGAGTCCCTGGCCGCTCGAACAACATCAGCGTGAGGCTCAGGCAAAGCGTCGGATCGGGGTCGGGTTCACGGGCCTGGGTGATGCCTTGATCATGCTGGGTCTGCGCTATGACTCGTCCGAGGGCCGAGCCATGGCGCGCCGTATTGCCCAGTCGATGCGCGATACGGCCTACCGGAGTTCAGTGGCCCTCGCCGCTGAGAAGGGCCCCTACCCGCTCTTTGATGCAAATGCGGTGCTGGCTGAGGGGACCTTCGCCAGTCGTCTGCCGAAGCCGATCCGGCAGGCCATTCAAACCTACGGCTTGCGTAACAGCCATCTGCTATCGATCGCACCCACCGGTTCGGTCAGCCTCGCCTTCGCCGACAATGTGTCCGCGGGAATCGAGCCCGCCTATGCGTGGACCTACCTTCGCAGACGGACGGAGGTCAATGGCACCGAGCGAACCGATCGGGTGGAGGACCATGCCTATCGGGTTTACTGTTCGCTCGGAGGCGATCCGGCCCGACTGCCAGAGCCTTTCGTCAGTGCGCTCGAGATCAGCCCGGAGGACCATATTGCGATGCTGGAGGTCATTCAGCCCTTGATCGATGGTTCGATTTCAAAGACCGTCAACGTTGCGGCCGACACCCCCTTTTCACAGTTTCAGTCGCTCTATATGAGGGCCTGGTCGGCCGGGCTGAAAGGGATCACAACCCACCGGCCGACCGTGACAAGGGGTTCCGTCCTCGCCTGCATCGGCATGCCATAATTTCAAGCGTGCGGGAGGACATTCGGGATGTCATTTGATGGGGTTCACTGTGTTCAGCGCTGGCTGGCCTGCTTTGATCAGGCGGCTGAAGCGCCCCGCTCAGATCGAATCCAGGACTTGTTTCTCCCGGACGCCCACTGGCGCGAAGCGCTTGGCCTGTCGTGGGCTATCCGAACCGTCAGCGGCGGCGCCGACGTGGCACGCGCGCTCTTCGAAGCGCTGACCCAGAGGCGCGCGCGTCAGTTTGCAATCGATCCTGAACGTCTTGCACCACGAATCGTCGAGCGGGCTGGGGTCCGGTGCGTCGAGGCGATCATTCGGTTCGAGACCGCAGTGGGCGCGGGGGCTGGCCTGCTGAGGCTTCGCGAAGACCAGCCCGAGCGCGCGTGGACGTTTCACACGGCGCTGGAGGCGATTCGCGGCCACGAGGAAGACCACCTGCGGCGAAATCGGGAGGAACCCGTCTTCGACCGTGACTTCCACGGCCCGAACTGGCTCGATCGTCGGAGCGCCCGCGCGCGATTTGATGATCGCGAGCCCACGGTGCTGGTCGTGGGCGCCGGGCACGCCGGTCTGGCCGTCGCCGCTCGCCTGGGGCAGCTCGAGGTGGACACGCTGGTCGTCGATCGCGAGGTGCGCGCCGGGGACAACTGGCGGCTTCGCTATCACGCGCTTCGCTTGCACAACACCTATCACAGCAATCATCTCCCCTACATCGAGTTTCCTTCGACCTGGCAGCAATACCTGCCCAAAGACCGGATCGCGCATTGGCTCGAGGCCTACGTCGATTTCATGGATATCCAGTTGTGGACGCAGACGGGCTTCGAGGGGGCGAGTTGGTGCGAAGCGGCCCAGCGCTGGGCGGCCCGCCTCCAGCGCCCGGACGGTTCGATTCGAACCGTCCGGCCTCAGCACATCATCATGGCGACCGGCATCAGCGGTACCCCCAAGCGGCCTTCGGTGCCGACGCTCGAGCGTTTTGCCGGTTCGGTGCTGCACACGAGCGAGTTTGCCGACGGCGCGGCCTGGCGCGGCCGTGCGGTGCTGGTGCTGGGCAGTGGCACCAGCGCGCACGACGTCGCGCAGGATCTTCATGGTCACGGGGCGCGGGTCACCATGATCCAGCGAAGCCCGACCCTGGTCATTCAGGTCGAACCGTCCGCACAACTCTATGACTCGGTGTATCTCGAGCGCTCGATCTCAATCGACGATCGCGATCTGATTGCCACGTCCATCCCGAAGGCCCTCATGCTCGATGCGCACCGGCAGTTGACCCGAAAGGCCGAAGCACTCGACGCATCGCTCCTGCAGGGTCTCGAGCAGGTCGGCTTTCGGCTGTCGTCCGGGATTGACGGAACGGGCTGGCCCCTTCTCTTTCGCGAACGAGGCGGGGGCTACTATTTCAATGTGGGTTGCTCGGATCTGATCGCGAGCCGCGCGATTGGCCTGATGCAGTACCAGGAGATCGAGACTTTTACGCCCGAGGGTCTGAGGATGAAAGATGGACGGACCCTGCCCGCCGATCTGGTGGTGCTGGCGACCGGATATGAGGGCCATGATCATGCGGTGCGGCAGTATTTCGGCCCCGCCATTGCGGAGCGCGTCGGCAAGATCTGGGGGTTCGACGCCAACCGACAGGAATTGGCCAACATGTGGGCGCGTACGCCGCAGCCGGGCCTCTGGTTCACGGGCGGCCCGTTTTCACTCTGCCGGGCCTACTCAAAATTCCTGGCGTTGCAGATCAAGGCGGCCACCCTGGGAATCAATCACTGAAGGGAGACCAACGTGGCAAAGCGCTTCATCGATCTGTCGATCCCGATCGAAAACGACATCCTGTCCGACCCCCCGCATCTCGCGCCCAAGGTCGAGTATCAGGCGCACAAGGAAACGGCGGCGCTCGTCGCCAAGCGCTATGAGGGGCTGGCACCCGAAGGGCTGGTCGACGGCGAGGGCTATGCGATCGAATTCGTCAACATGAATTCGCACAATGGGACGCACGTCGATGCGCCCTGGCACTTTGCGTCAACGATGGATCGGGGCAAGCCCGCAGCCACGATCGACCAGATTCCGCTCGACTGGTTTTTCGGGCCGGGCGTCAAGCTGGACTTTCGTCATTTTCCGGATGGGCACGTGGTAAGCGCGGCCGAGGTCGAGGCGGAACTCAAGCGGATCGGCCACGAGCTGCAGCCCGGCGACATTGTCATGGTCAACACTTCAGCCGGGAAGCGCTTTGGCGATCCGGACTACGTGAAGGCGGGTTGTGGGATGGGCCGCGAGGCCACGCTATACCTGACCTCGCGCGGCATCCGGGTCACCGGGACCGATTGCTGGTCCTGGGATGCCCACTACGAACATATGGCCCGGCGCTATGCGCAAACGCAGGACGTCAAGGTGATCTGGGAGGGTCACAAGGCGGGACGCGAGATCGGCTACTGCCACATCGAGAAGCTGCATAATCTGGAGGTCCTACCCGCGCATGGCTTTACCGTCTCGTGCTTCCCCGTCAAGCTCAAGGGCGGCTCGGCGGGATGGACCCGTGCGGTCGCCATTTTCGACAACTGAAACCATGAAACTCGCCACCTTTCAACGCGTGACGGGTGAGCCTGCGGTCGGCGTGGTCGACACGGCTCGTCAACAAATCCTCGATCTCGATGCGGCCGGATGTCCGATCACATCGATGCAGGCGCTGATCGAGTCGGGCGACGAAGGCCTGGAGCGGGCCCGAGCCGCCGCATTCGCGTGGCCCACGGCGGCCGCGCGTCCGCTTGGGGGCACGCGTTTCTTTGCGCCCTTGCCGCGGCCCGAATCGATCCGCGACTGCCTGGTCTTCGAGCGTCACCTCGACAATGCCATGAAGGCCTGGGAACAGCTCGCACATCGTCCCGCAACGCCGATCCCTCAGGTCTGGTACGAGCGGCCCACCTGGTACAAGGGCAACCGCTTCAGTGTCGTCGGACCCGAGACCGATGTCCTGTGGCCACCCTATTCCGAGATGATGGACTTCGAGCTCGAACTGGCGTGTGTGATCGGCCGCACCGGTCGTGATCTCTCTGCCGAATACGCCCTCGATCATGTGTTCGGCTACACGATCTTCAATGATTTTTCCGCACGAGACACGCAGATGATCGAACGCCCGCTGGGCATGGGTCCGATGAAGGGCAAGGATTTCGATACCGGCAATGTGTTCGGTCCCTGGATCGTGACCGCGGATGAGATCGGCGACCCGCAACAACTCGCGATGGCGGTCCGGGTGAACGGTGAGCGCTGGGGGGGCGGTCACTCCAGTGAGATGCAGCACAGCTTTGCGCAGATCCTGAGCTTCATCTCGATCTCCGAGACGCTCCATCCCGGCGAGATCATCGCGTCGGGTACGGTCGGTACGGGTTGCGGACTCGAGTTGATCCGCTTTCTGAAGCCTGGGGATGTTGTCGAACTTGAAATCGAAAAAATCGGTGTCTTGCGCAACCGAATCGTCCGGCCGGGCACCTGATCCCTGACGGACAGACGACGCGAGGCTCATTTTTGATCGAGGTCCAGGTCGCGCGCGCCGCCCACCAGGCGGCGTGCAGCACGCACCATCACCTGCTCTTCATGGGTCGGGATCACCATCACGCAGATGCGGGCTTCGGGCGAAGAAATCACCCGATGGTGCGCATTGTTGTCATCGGCAACGAGCTGAATGCCCATCCAGCCGAGCCCTTCGCAGATCTGTGCCCGAATGCTGCTTGAGTGTTCACCAATCCCCCCGCAGAACACGAGCGTCTCGATCCCGCCCAGAGTGGCCGCCAGAGCGCCGATTTCACGCTGAACCCGGTCGACGAAGTAGGCGATCGCGCGGCGGGCTGGCTCAGTGTCAGCGGCCTCCAGCGTACGCATATCGCTGGATAAGCCCTCCGACAAACCCAGGAGGCCGGATTCGGTGTAGAGGATGTCGCGAATGCGCTCGGGCGCGAGGTGCTCATGCGCCATCATGTAGAGCAGCACACCGGGGTCGATCTGACCGCAGCGCGTCCCCATTGGCAAGCCGTCCAGCGCCGAAAAGCCCATTGACGATGCGACGGACACGCCGCCCCGCATCGCACACATCGAGGCGCCGTGACCCAGATGCGCGACCAGGACCCGACCCCCGGCACGCTGGGGCGCCACGCGCTTCAGCTCCCCCGCAATGTACTCATAGCTGAGGCCGTGAAAGCCGTAGCGACGGATGCCTTGTTCGTAGTAGCGATAGGGCAGAGCAAACAGGTCGTTGATCTGTGAATGGCCCTGGTGAAAGCCCGTATCGAAGCAGGCAATCTGTGGGACCCCTGGAAACGCCTGGGCCGCCCGATGAATTCCCATCAGGTTGTGGGGCTGATGAAGGGGCGCAAAAGGCTCGAGCGCCCGCAGGTCGGCCAGTATCCTGTCGTCGACGATCACAGGTCGGGCGTAGCGCGCGCCCCCATGAACCACTCGATGGGCGATCGCCTTCAGCCGCAGGCTGGGCTGGTGCGTGCGAAGGGCTGTGATCATCGCGTCAAATGCAGCGTGATGGGTGCGCAAATCGGTGTGTTCCATCTCGAGCCGAGGGCCCGGCCCAGCGCTCAGGACCATCGATGCATCCGGCCCGATGCGGTCGACCTGGCCCGACAGAATGATGCCCGCCAGGTCCGTGCCATAGAGCGCCCCCTTCAATGAGGACGAGCCCGCATTGAGCGTCAGATAGTGCGGAACTGCTGTCGAGGATGGCGCAGGCCGTTCAGGGGGATTCATGGTCAACCGGTGCACAGGGCCAGGAACTCGCGGTGTGCACAGTGTGCCCGCTCTGTTTCGTCCGGAACTTCGACGCGGTCAAGCCTCAGTGACGGGCCTCAGGACGAGGCTCGGCGATGACCGTGATCGAGGCGATTTCGCACCACACGGGCGTACCCGTTGCACACTGCAACGCCTGGAGCGCTGGGCGACTGACCCGGCTGAGGAGAAGGATCTCACCGCAGCGCACGCGAACCATTGCCCAGGGCGCGGTGGCGTCCTCATCGACCGACTCGATCACCCCCCGAAGGCGGTTGACGGTTGTACTGTCTGCCCGTTCGCTCAGCGCGAGGCCGACATCGCGCGCAAGAATCCTGATTCGGACCCGCGTGGCGGGTGCGACCGCCTCGCCGGGGGCCCAGAGCAGGTTCGACGAGTCGCCCACACGAAACCCCTGCAGCATCCCGTGGGTGACAATGGACTCGCCTTCAAGCAGGACACCGGCCGCATCGCCGAGCGCCCGAATGACGGGGCGTAAAAGCATCCCCTCCAGCACGGGCGCGCTGACGATGACCTGACCCTGCTCGAGTATCACCACGTGATCGGCGAGTTGGGCCAGCTCATCGACCGAGTGCGTGACATAGATCATCGGTATCCTGAGCCCGTCGTGCAGACGTTTCAGCCAGGGGAGGACCTCCTGGCGCCGGGCCCAATCGAGCGAGGCCAGGGGCTCGTCGAGCAGCAGCAGCCGGGGGCGCGAGGCCAGGGCGCGAGCGATCGCAACCCGCTGTCGTTCGCCCCCCGACAGGCTCGAGCTGCCTCTGGACAACAGGGGCCCGATGCCGAGCAGTTCGATGGCCGCTTCGAGTGTTTGCGCGGCCTCGCGCCTGGACTGTCGGACCCGCTTCAGACCAAATTCGAGATTGCCCCGAACGTCCAGATGGTCGAAGAGGCTGGCCTCCTGGAAGACATAGCCGACCGAGCGTTGCCAGGTGGGCGTGAAGCGGTCGTTTTCGGGGCTTTGCCAGAGGTCGTCCGGAAGCGCCACCCGGCCTTCGGCACGCTCAAGCCCTGCAATACAGCGAAGAAGGGTGGTCTTGCCCGATCCGGAGGGCCCGAACACCGCGGTCACGCCCTGAGCGGGCAAGCAAAGATCGGTCACAAGGCGAAAGCCCGGGCGATCCAGGGTCAGACTGATTCGAATCGTCTGGGCCTGACTCATCGCGCGTTCCGCTCCGGTCGGGTCCTCAGTCTGGCCAGTGCGAGCAGCACCAGAAAGGAAAAGGCCACCATCAAGGCCGCCAGGACATGGGCCTGTGCGTATTCCATGGCCTCGACGTGACCGAAGATCTGGGTGGAGACGACCCGGGTCTGGCCCGGGATATTCCCGCCGACCATCAGGA
Organism: Pseudomonadota bacterium; assembly: GCA_039800205.1. GTDB lineage: Bacteria > Pseudomonadota > Gammaproteobacteria > Burkholderiales > Burkholderiaceae_E > SYIM01. The sequence goes on from JBDLRB010000203.1 coordinate 18,917, forward strand.
CGACACCGAACTCGCCCACCGTGTGGGCAAAGCTCAGCACGGTGGCGGTCATCAGACCGGGCTTGGCCAGCGGAAGCGCGACCGTGAAGAATGCATCCAGCGGACGGGCCCGAAGCGTTGCCGCCACTTCCATGGGGCGAGGCCCGATCGCCTCAAAGGCATGCTGAATGGGCTGTACCGCAAAGGGCAAGGAAAAGATGATCGATCCGATCAGGAGCCCTGAAAAGGAAAAGGACAGGGTGCCCAGGCCCAGTGCCTGGGTCAGTTGTCCGACCCAGCCGTCGGGTCCGAGCAGAATCAGGATGTAAAAGCCCAACACGGTGGGTGGAAGAACCAGCGGCAACATGACCAGTGCGCCCACGGTCGAGCGCCAGCGGGAGCGGGTGTGCGACAGCCACCAGCCCAGGGGCGTCGCGATTCCGAGGAGAACGAGCGTGCTCACCGTAGCGAGCTTGAGCGTGAGCACAATGGCCGGCCAGGCGCCGATCTCCAGCCCGGCGCTCATCGCTGATATCCGAATGAACGAATGACTGCGGCGGCGTCTTCGCTTTTCAGGAACTGCATGAGCGCATGGGCCGCGGCGTGGCCCTGGCCGGATCGCAGCACGATCGCATCCTGGCGGATGGGGGCGTGCAGGCCCTCAGGGACGACCCATCCCGAGCCCGCTCGGAGTCGACCCTCGGCGAACACCTGTGACAGCGCGACAAAGCCCGCTTCCGCATTGCCCGACACCACAAACTGGAAGGTCTGTGCGATGTTCGCGCCTTCGACGATCCGGGGTCGAAAAGCGGCCGACCGCCCCAGGGCCTCGAGCACCTCGAGCGCCGCCGTCCCATACGGTGCGAGTTTCGGGTGGGCGACGGCCAGGCGTTTGATGCGCGCGGTGTTCAGATCCGAACCGTTCGGATCGATCAGTCCAGGGGTGCGGCTCCACAGCACGAGTCGACCGATTGCGTAGGTCATGCGTGTGCCGTGGACACCCTGTCCCTCTTGCTCGATTCTGAGGGGCGTACGCGTATCGGCGGCGAGCAGGACATGAAACGGTGCACCGTGTCGAATCTGCGCGTGGAACTGACCGGTCGAACCAAAGGCCAGCACGGCGGTGTGACCCGTCTCACGCTTGAACTGCTGCGCGAGGACTTTCATCGGCGCAGCAAAGTTGGCGGCGACGGCGACGCTGACCTCGTCCGCAAGGCAGTGGGTTGCGAGGCTCATCACGAGGAGGGCCAGGATCCGATGCGCCGATCGAGCACGATGCATGGGCAACCCGTTTATGCGAAGATGGTTAAACGAACAGGTAACGCTATTCTATATAGGAATAGCGTTGGGCTTGAACTCCGGATCTTCAGACCATGCCGACCTCACGCATCCACTATCAGCAGGTGCTCGGTGATTCAGTCCGCGACAAGCGTCTTGACGTTCTTCGCTCCTTGCACCGGGGCGGTTCGATTTCCGAAGCGGCGCGTGCGAATGGCATCAGTTACAAGGCCGCGTGGCAGGCAATCGAGACCTTGAGCAACCTGGCCGGTGTGTCGCTGGTGGTCAAGACGGTGGGGGGCTCGGGCGGTGGAGGGGCCCGGCTGACGACCGAAGGTGTACAGGTGCTTCAGGTCGCCGAATGGCTCAATGCGGCTCAGGCTCAGGCGCTCGAGCAGCTTGCGGGGCTTCGTCGCCACCAGAACCTGAATCTGAAGGCCCTCGCCCGCCTGGGGCTGAGGACCAGCATGCGTAATCAGATCCCCTGCGTGGTTCAGCGAGTGATCCGATCCGCGGGGACGGCTCGGGTCGTCCTTGAATTGCCTGACGGTCAGACCATCGCTTCACGGATCACCGCCGAGAGCCTGCAGTTACTTGGCCTGAAAAAGGGCCGCGAGGTCCTGGCCCTGTTCAAGGCGACGGCGGTGACCATTGCGCCGACGATCGTCGCAGTGGGTGCGGTCAACCTGCTCCGCGGCCACGTGGTACGGCGAGGCCATGCTCCGGCCGGCACTGAAGTGTCGCTGCAGTTATCGACCGGGCTTGGAATCGTGGGTTTTGCCGACCCGGCGCAAGGCCTCAGACTGCGGCAGTCCGCCATGGCCGCCTTTGAGGATCATGCCGTGGTCATCGGTCTGGGCGGCTAGCGCTCGTGCCCAGCCGATAGCGATACGCCCAGTAGTAGGACCATTCCCGCCACTCGTCGTCTTCGACAGGATCGGGCAGGGCGGCCCGAAGCTGTGCGCGATCCGGGAAATTCTTCAATACCTCGAATGCCCGACCATCGGCCAGTTGGCGTGTTTGCCAGGTGTTGCCCTCTTCATCGCTTCGCGTCAGTGGCGTACTGCTGCCGGGCACGTACAGGTTATCGAGGAGGACGACGGTCGCACCGGGCTCCAGATGTCGGTGCAGTCCTGCAAAGAACGCCGGCAATCTGGAGCGCGGCACGTGTGAAATCCAGAAGCCGGCAAATGCGCTGGGATATCGATCGAGTTCGACCGGCAGGGCGTAGGCATCGCCCAGCCGGAAATCGACCGCTCGATTCTGGGGCCTTGCGCGCGCGATCTGGAGCGTTTCGTCGGCCAGGTCAATCGCTGTGATGGACGTGCAGACGGGCGCGAGGAACGCCGTCCAGTAACCGGTGCCACAGGCGATCTCGAGCAGCCGGTCACCCGCGAACACGTCGGGCAGCCACGCCTCGATCGCGCGCAGGTCTGCCTGCCGTTCAGGCTTGAGATAGATGCGGTCGTATTCGCCCGCCCTCGCCGCGTAGTAGTGTTCCATCCAGACGCTCCAGCGCTGAACTCATTCGACCTTGGCACCGCTTTCCTTGACGACCGACTCGAACTTTGCAAGTTCGGCCTGCATGAATCGTCCAAAGTCTTCGGGCGAGGTCGGGACGGGCTCGGCCATCAGCGCCGCAAAGCGTGTCCGCGTACCCTCGTCCTTCAGGGCGGCCACAAAGGCCTGGTTGAGGCGCGAGACAATTGCAGTCGGTGTCCCCGCGGGTGCGACGAGCCCCCACCAGGTATCGACCGAAAAGCCGGGCATCACCTCGGCCACCGCAGGCAGCTGCGGGAGCGCCGCGCTGCGGCCGGTCGTGGTCACCGCGAGCGCGACCAGTCGGCCACTTCGGATGTTGGCCGCTGCGGTGGCGAGATTGTCGAAATTGAAGTCAACCTGGCCTGAGAGCAGGCCCAACTGCGCCGGCGCGCCCCCGTTATAGGGAATGTGTACCGCAAAGATCCCGGCCTTGCCCTTGAACATCTCGCCGGCCAGATGGCCCGCACTGCCCACGCCGCCCGATCCATAGTTGAGTTTGGCCGGGTTGGCCTTCGCGTAGGCGATGAAGTCGGCAAGCGAGCGGATCTGCAAGCGCCGGGCGGTCTCGGCATTCATCACCAGCACATTGGGGACGCGCAGGATCTGGGTGATGGGCGCGAAATCGGCTCGGGCGTCGTAGGGCATTTTCCGATAGAGCCAGGGATTGACCGCATGGGTGGCCGTGGCTGCAATGCCGATCGTGCTGCCATCCGGAGCGGCGCGCGCGACCAGGCTTGCACCGAGATTGCCGCCCGCTCCCGGGCGGTTTTCGACGATGACCGGACCGAGGGTGGCTTTGACCTTGTCCGCGAGCACTCGCACAGTGATGTCAATCGGACCGCCCGCGCCATAGGGCACGATGATCTTGATCGCCTTGCCGGCCTGGGGCGCCTGAGCGAAGACCGCGCCGGAGGCAAGCAGCGACAGGGCCAGACCGGCCTTCAGCAGGGTTCGATGGCGACGAGTGGACGAAATCATGGATTACCTCATGGTCGGTGAATGGATCGATAGTCGCAGGATAGCCGATCAGCGGCCGGCGCACGCGGCCGGATCGGTGCGCATGCGGTCCCGCGCAGGGCGTACGTGGGGGCTGCGATGAACCTCATCGATGCCATCCATCAGCATGCCCTGGCCCGGCCCGAGGCCCCTGCGATTGTCACGCCCAAGGGGCGGCTCAGTTGGCGCCACTTTGATCAGCGGGTCTGGTCCATGGCTCAGCGCCTGCACGGCGCAGGCATCCGGGCGCATGATCGTATCGGCTTGACCACGATCAGCCCGCTCAACCATCTGATCGCCAGTACCGCACTGGCCCGGATCGGTGCGGCGCACATTGCGCTAACGCCGTCGGACGGGCCCGAGTTGCGAGCGGACATCCAGAGGCGGCTCTGCCTGAGCCGTGTCCTCTGCGATCACGAAGATCTGGGTGGGGGGCCCAACGCGTTGGTTCTGCCGCGGACCGAGGCCCTGGACCTCAGCGTCGCAGAGCACGAGCGCATTCGCTGCGACGATCCCGAAGCCCCCTGGCTGATCCTGCAGTCTTCGGGCACCACTGGCCATCCCAAGTTTGCGATGCTGACCCAGCGGGAGGCGATTGAACGCTACCGTCGGTATCGGCCCCTGTTCAACTGTGGCCCGCAGGATGTGTTCTGGCCCGCATCGCGACTCGATTTCGTGGTGGCCAAGCAGCGCTCGCTCTTCAGCATGCTGGCCGGCGCCACGCTCTGTCTGTCGACGGGCCTCGCGATGTCCCCCGAGCTGGTTGCGTTTCTGGAGGAGACCGGCGTCACGCTTGCCTGTGGCACACCGTCGCACCTGCACGCCCTGATCGATATGGGTGTGCCGATGCCGACGCTGCGCGTGTTCGAGGCGCGCTCGGCGGTGATCAGCGAGCGTCTGAGGCGGGACTTTCGAGCGCGAATCAGCGACGCCCTGCATATCGTCTATGCGACCAATGAGGGGGAGACGCTGACTCTGGCGACACCGCTGCAGCTGAGCCAGCAGCCGGATACGGTCGGTCGTCCGGTCGCGCCGATCGAGTTGCAGATCGTTGACTCCACCGGCACCCCGCTGCCCGTCGGTCAGACAGGCGAAATCCGGGTGCGCGGTCCGGGGATCGTCACGTCCTATCTGGACCACCCCGAGGCGACGGCACGATCCTTTCGCGAGGGCTGGTTCCACCCGGGTGACCTCGGATACCTGAGCGAAAGCGGCGACCTGTTTCTGCAGGGGCGCATGGACGACATGATGATTTTCGACGGAATGAATATCTACCCGGCCGAAATCGAACAGGCCCTGTCCGCGCATCCAGCCGTCCGGGAGGTGGCTGCATTTGCGCTCAGACATCAAAAGTTTCAGGACATTCCAGCGGCCGCCGTCACGCTGCGCGAGCCGGTCGGCGAGGCGGATCTGATCGTCTTCGCGCAGGCACGGATGGGTCTTCGACATCCCCGCCGAGTGTTTGTCCTTGAGGCGTTTCCGCGCAACGCGATGGGCAAGATCCTGAAGCGCACACTCAGAGAGCAGGTACTCAGCCCGCACACCTCGGCCGGGGGGCAGGGCTCAGGCGAACGGGAGCTCAACGTCTGGGGTCGAGCGCATCGCGCAGGCCATCCCCGAACAGATTGAACGCCAGTACGGTGATGAAGATGGCCAGCCCGGGGAAGATCGCCATCCACGGTGCCTGAGTCAAAAAGCGCTGTGCGGTGTTGAGCATCGAGCCCCAACTGGGTGCGGGGGGCTGCTGCCCAAGACCCAGAAAAGACAGGCTGGCCTCGGCGATGATCGCCGCCGCAATCGCCAGCGTGGCCTGGACGATGACCGGTGGCAGGATATTCGGGAGGATGTGCCGGATCAGGATGCGTGCAGGTGGATTTCCGACGGCTCGGGCGGCTTCGACCCAATCCTCGGCGCGCGCTGCGAGCACCTGGCCGCGGGCCAACCGGACGAAGATCGGCGTGGCCGTGATGCCAATGGCGATCATGGCGTTGCCCAGGCTCGGCCCCAGGAAGGCTGCGAGGGCGATCGCCAGAATCAGAAACGGGATCGCGAGCATGGCATCGGTCAATCGACCGATCAGCGAGTCGAACCATCCGCCCACGTAGGCGGCCAGCATGCCGATGGGCACGCCCACCGATACCGCGATGGAGACCGCAACCAGACCGGCCGACAAGGAGGCACGGGCCCCCCAGATCATCCGCGACAGCAGATCGCGCCCCACTTCATCGGTTCCGAACCAGTGTGCCGCGCTGGGCGCCTTGCGCACGAGGGCCCAACTGGTCTTGAGGGGATCGTAGGGCGCGATCCAGGGCGCGAAGATCGCGAGCCCGACGACGATCAGCAGTACGAGAGCCCCGAAGACCGCAGTGGGCCGGCGCAGCAGCGTGCGCAGGATCTGTCGCATCGGGTGGTCATGCGGCGCGGCGGCGGGAGCGTCAATCATGCACGCAACCTCGGATTGACGATCACATAAAGTACGTCGGCGATCAGATTGAGCAGGATGTAGACGCTGGCGGTCACCAGCACGACGCCCTGTACCACCGCGTAGTCGCGGTTGAACACGGCATCGACGATCAATTTCCCGAAGCCCGGGACCGAGAACACCTGCTCGGTCAGCACCGCGCCCGAGAGAAGCGTGCCGAATTCGAGTGCTCCCAGCGTGATGACCGGGGTGAGTGCGTTACGCAGGGCATGTCTCAGGACGACGGCGGACTCCCGTAGCCCCTTTGCACGGGCCGTGCGGACATAGTCCGCGCTCATCGCCTGCAGCATCGCGCTGCGGGTATGGCGCATCAGGACGGCGGCGATGCCCGATCCCAGGACAAAGGCCGGCATCACCGTACTGGCCAGCGATTGCCCGAGATCCTGAAAGGGGCTGACGTAGCCCGAGGCCGGCAGCCAGCCCAGCTGGACTGAAAACAGGAAGATCATCATGATGCCCAACCAGAAATTGGGCGTCGACAAGCCCCACAGCGCGAACACGTTGGCTGCGGTATCCCAGACCGTGCCTTTCTTGACCGCTGATACCACGCCCGCGGGGATGCCGATCAACAGCGCAAAGATCATCGCCATCGCCGCCAGCTGTACCGTGACGGGCAGCTTTTCTGCGATCAGCGTGGCCACCGGCTGATTGATGCGCATCGATTCGCCCAGATCGCCCTGCAGCACGCCACCGATCCAGTACAGGTACTGGATCGGCAGCGGTTGATCGAGCCGGTACTGCTTGCGGATCTGCTCGATCACCGCTGGATCCTTTTCCTCGCCGGCCATGACCAGCGCGGGGTCGCCGGGCAGTAACTGCTGCAGCAGGAAGATCAGCACCGACACCAGAAAGAGTGTCGGCAAGAGCTGCAACAGTCGGCGGGGCAGGAAACTCAGCATGAACGGTCTCGGATCAGACGATACAGGGCGAGCGGCCGATCACTTCAGCTTGAGATCGGTCACACGGATCAGGCCGTCAGGCATCACCTTGAAACCGTCGAGTTTCGGCGAGTGGGCAAACAGCAGCGCGCGATGGTAGAGATACAGCACGGAGCCTTCGGTCAGCCACTTCTGCGCAAACTGGCCATAGAGCGCTTTTCGATCCGCCGGGGCCGTGATGCTGCGCGCCTTCTGCAGCATCGCGTCCATCGATGCGTCGCAGAAGCGACCGTAGTTCAGCGGGCCCTTGCACGAAGCAAACGAGAAGATGTTGCCGTCCGGATCGGTTCGACCACTCCAGGCGAGCATGTACAGCTGGAAGTTGCCCTTCTCGGCTTCGTTCAATGAGGTTGCGAACTCGGTGACACGGATCTTCAGATCGAAGCCCGCTTCGGCCGCCATGGACTGCATGACTTCCGCGACCGCCCGTGTCTCAGGATTGTTCGGCACCATGAAGTCCAGCGCGATCGGCGTCTTGACACCGGCCTCCTTGATCAGCGCACGGGCGCGGTTCAAATCGCGCTTGGGCGTGGGCAGACTCGGCTGATAGTAGGGGTTGCGCGGGCTCACCCACTGGTTGTTGACGGTCTGCAGGCCATTGAAGACCACCTGATTGATTGCCTCGCGATCGATCGAAAGCTCGAGTGCGCGGCGGATGCGGGCGTCCTGGCCCAGCGGGCTCTTGGCCTTCTCGCCGTTATTGACGTTCATCGTGATGCCCTGATAGCCGAGCTCGGTGCCCGTGGCGAGCTTCAGGCGGGCATCCTTCTTGACGTCGGGCACGTCGGTGGCCAGCAGCCGTTCGAGCAGATCGAGCTGACCCGATTTCAGGTTGGCCAGTCGGACGGT
>JBDLRB010000204.1:0-11892 GCA_039800205.1 Pseudomonadota bacterium
CCCGGTATCCGCGGAAATTGTACGAAACGCTCCCGCTCCTGACGCAGTGACTCCTCACGATTTCGTTCGTCGGCCACCCGCTGAACAGCTGCAGCGCGGACCTGCTCGCCTTGCAATAACGACTTGAGATCGGCCTGCATGGTGGGCAGCGTCAAGACACTCTGTTCGATCGAGGCGACGCGCTTGCCCACAGCCGCGAGCGATGCCGACTGCGATCGCAGCGTAGCCTCCAGCGCGCGTGCCTGCGTCGCCACTGAATTAACGGTATCCAGTGTTTGTCGAATCAGTTTGTCTCGCGCAGCAATTTGCTCTGGCGTCTCTGTGGCCGCCACCGGCTTAGCTGGTGTGCTGGGCGTTGGCTTTGGCGCCGCCACGACCGGCGGCGCGACGCTGGGCGCAGCAACGGGCGGTGGAACGACCGGACGGCTGGCGAGGGTCTTGTCCATCCGTTGCACACTGGCCTGAAGCTCGCGTTGCAAGCGAGCCATCGTGGCGACCTCACCCGCAAAACCCTCCACCCGCTCGGCGAGCGGAGCGATCTGATCGAGCCCTTGCCGGAGTTCAATACTGCGGGTGGCGAGTATACCAAGCATGGCATTGACCTGAGTGACCCGCCCCCGAAGCTGGATTGCAGAGGCGATGAACATCGCGAACGCAATGAGGGCGATCAAGCCACTCAGGGTTACCACCAGAATCATGGACCGACGCTGCCGCGCAAGAGACTGATCGAAATGCGCGGTGACCTCGGCGAGCTTGCTCGCCGTATGGGCTGCGGCCCGAGCGGAACGGTTGGCGACTTCGGCTGAGTCAAGGGCGACCTTCGCAACGAGATCGATATCGTCGGCGCTACCGGGATCCCTGTCGAGCTTCGCTTTCATCATTGCTCCTTGGCGCCGGCATCCGCAGACGGCGCGTCGACCGTAGGCAGAGAGTCAGCAATAAGATCATCCATGTCCATTGGAAAGCCCGGAAGCGATCCAATCATCAGATCGAGCTGTTCTGAGATGTCCGCCGTTTCATCGCGAATCTCATTGGCGCGTTGAAGCGTCTCGGGAGACAGCCGACGAATGCGGATTGCCCGCTCAGCCTCGGGCTCAGGCTCGGGCTCAGGCGATCGAATCGGGCGGCTCCCGTCAGCCTCCCGTTCAACCGATGCGTCGCCCGCCGCTGAGGGGTCGACCTCGTCCGCCTGCGGAATCTCCGCGGGGTCGATCGTCGCTGGCTCATCGAGCGGCGCGAAAACAGTATGGTCAAGCAATTGTCGAGTGGGCCCAGTGGGCGCCGCACCGGTAGGGCTCAGCGCATTCCCCCCCTCCTGCGGGACCGTTACCTGATGGGGGGCGTCGGACCGGAAGACCGGCACGTCGTCGTTCATGAGTCACACTCCCGATTGAGAATAGTGAGTAGCGACCTGTAATCCGTCCGCAGACCGAACCAGAGGCGTAGAACTCTGCGGCGCAGACCGCCGCTCAGCGGGCGCGCTGGATACGGGCTCACGGTGAAGGAGCACGACAATCAGGGCCGAGATCAGGAGTAAGGCCATCACCAGAGCGCCTACGCCGAGCCAGTTGACTGACGTACGCCGCGAAGCCTCAGGCAAGCCCTCGATCGGGATGCTCAAGGAGCGGGGGGCGGGGGACTCCGCCGCGCGCTCTCTCACCCCCCCGCTCGCCTGGTGCGGGTCGCTGACTGAATCGCTCGCCTCGCCCATCGGGGCGGCCGTCACGTTACGCGGGGGTTGAATGTTGACCAGCGGATCGATTTCGATGCGCTGTACCGCGCGGCCCAATCCAGTCATCAATCGTTCAGTCGCGGTCGGATCGTCGTGATCGACCAGCAACACCAGGCGAGTCGCGGCGCCTGGAAAATCACTGATTAATCGGGCCAGCAACAGGCCCTCAGGCGAATCGAAGGCACGCGCATCGGGCACCAGGATGATGCGCTGCCCCTGTTCATCGGAGGCGGGTTCGCGGGCACGTTCAAGGCTCAGACCGGCCAACGCCTGATTGAATCGCTCAATGAGCGCCTCCCGGGTAGACGGCATATAGATTTCCAGGCTGACTCCGCGCCGTGCTCGGGCAGCGCGCGCAAAGGCCCTGCCCCAGGCCTCCAGTGCATCGCTGCGGCGGCCCAGCACCGCGATCACGCCTGCGCCACGCCAAATGGAATCAAGCACCTTTTCAGAAAGGCCAGACGTGCCGGACCGGGCCAGGACGCTCATGCCGCCTCCTTCTGACCGGATGCGTCAAAGCGCATGTCACGGGGCACGGTCGGCCGCGGCCGATCCATCGGCGCCTGCCCCGGCCGAACGCTCGCCAAACTGAACACATAGGCAATGACCTGGGCCACGGGCACATAGAGGGACTCTGGAATGGTCTGTTCGACCTCAGTCGTAAAGTACAGGGCACGAGCCAATGGAGGGGCTTCGAAGATCTCGATCCCGTGCTGTTTGGCTTCAGTGCGAATGCGCAGCGCCAAATGGTCGATCCCACTCGCAACAACGACCGGCGCACCATCACCGGCCGGGTCATAAGCGAGCGCAACTGAAAAGTGGTCCGGGTTTGTGATCACCACGTCGGCATCTTTCACCCGCGCCATCATTTTTTGAGTGGCGATCTCGCGCTGCCGACGCCTGATCTGCGCCTTGACTTCGGGCCGCCCTTCCATGTCTTTCATTTCGTCGCGAATTTCCTGGCGGCTCATCTTCATCTTGCTCATGAAGTCGTAGCGCTGGAACGGGACGTCGATCAATGCGATCAAGACGAGCCCCAGCGCGACGATCACGGCTGAACGCATGATGATGGAACCCGTCGCTGCCAGTGCGGGTTCAACGTCCATCGCACCCAGCGCCGCCAGGCTCGCCAGGTTGGACGTCAGTGATGCATACAACAAGGCGCCGACCACCGTAAATTTCGCGATCGCCTTCGCAAGCTCGACCCCAGCCTTCACACCGAACATCCGCTTGAAGCCCTGCAAGGGGCTCAACTTGTCGGTCTTGGGCGCGAGCGCCTTGGTAGAGAAATTCAGCCCCCCCATGGCAAATGATGCGCCTACAGCCAACACCATGGTCAGGATCAGAACGGGAAGGACAGGCAAGAGCCCTTCGCCCACACGGGCAACGAAGAGCGCAGGCAACAGATGCGGGGATTCGAGCATCTGCCTGTCGAACACGAATCCCGCTGCAAAGCCATTGGCCAGACGGGTTACGACACTGGCCCCCGTAAACAGCAGCCACGCCAAGGCGCCGATGGTGACGGCAGCGGCCGACAACTCGACCGATCGCGGCAACTGCCCATCTTCGCGAGCCTTGCGCAACTTGTGTGCGGTCGGTTCCTCGGTGCGTTCACCGCTGTCGCTTTGCTCAGCCACCGGTGATCCCCAGAAGATCCCGCACACGCAGGAAGGATTGAAGCCATAACCACTGGATTCGATTGCCCACATGGGTCATCGATACCCACATCACGAGCAGGCCGGCCGGAATCATGGCCGCAAATCCGATTGCAAAAATATTGAGACTGGGCGCGGCACGGGTCACGATGCCCAAGCCGACGTTGACGAAAAGCAGCGCGGCCATGACCGGTAGCGCAATCAGTAATGCGCCCGAGAAGATCAGCGAGGACCACGCAATCAGGTTGGTGACTGACGTTTCCCCAACGAGCGCCTGACCGATGGGAATACTTCGGAAACTCTCCAGGACCAACGCGACCACCAGCGTGTGCCCGCCGACCCCGACAAAGATCAGGGTGGACAAGATGAGCAGAAACTGCGAAATCACCGGAACGTTACCGACATTGGGGTCGATCATGTTCGCCATGCTGAGGCCCAGCGCAGCCGATACGGCCTGACCTGCCACCACAAGCGCTGCCGTCACGACCTGGAGCATCAAGCCCATCAAGGCACCGATCAATACCTGGTTGAAGATCTCGCGCAGCCCCATGGCGCTGACGGGATCGATGACCGGCCACTCGGCGAGCGGATAAACCAGAAAGGTCAAGACAAGCGCGAAAGTGATACGAATCCGCAGTGTGACGGCGTCGAGCGCAAAAACGGGAGCCGTCAGCAAGAGCGCCGATATCCGGATCATGGGCCACAGGAACGTATAAAGGCCCGCGATCACCTGCTCGAAAAGGATATTCAGCGCGGGCATGGCTCGAGGCTGACCTCAGTTGAAGAGGAGCGGGATGCGTTCAAACAGACGCCGGGTGTAATCCACCAGAACGCCGATCTGCCAGCCGCCCACCAGGATGAGGACGACACCCATCGCGGCGAGCTTTGGAATGAAGCTGAGCGTCATCTCGTTGATCGAGGTGGCCGCCTGCACCACACCAATCAACAGACCGGTGGCCAGCGCTGCGCCGAGCAAGGGCGCAGAGATCAGGACCGTCATCCACAGGGCTTCGCGCCCGATATCGATCACACTGGCAATATCCATCCGCCCCTCCTACTGGAACGCATTGAAGCTACCGGTGAGCGAGCCCATCAACAGGCTCCAACCATCCACCAGTACGAACAACATCAGTTTGAACGGCATCGAGATCATCATCGGCGAGAGCATCATCATGCCCATCGACATCAGGACACTCGCGACCACCAGATCGATCACGACGAACGGGATGTAGAGCAGAAACCCGATCGTGAATGCGCTGCGCAACTCCGAGGTGATGAAGGCCGGCATGAGCGTCAGGAACGGCACAGCCTCCGGCCCGTCAACGGGGGGGTTGTTCGCGATGCGCATGAACATGGCGATGTCGTCCTCGCGGGTCTGACGCAGCATGAACGCCCGAATCGGCTCCTCCGCCAGCTTCAGGGCTTGCTCGAAACCGAGTTGCCCAGCGAGATACGGGGTGATCACATTGTCGTAGAGGTTGCTCAGGACCGGCGACATGATGAACAGCGTCAGAAAGAGAGACAGCCCGATCAGGACCTGATTGGGGGGCGTCTGACCTGTACCGAGTGCCTGTCGCATGATCGACATCACGACGACGATTCGAACAAAGGACGTCATGGTCAAAACAATCGACGGCAGCAAGGTGAGCACCGTCATCAAACCCAGGAGCTGCAGGGTCAGGCTGTACTGCGTCCCCGCTGCGCCCGTGTTGACAGTGACCGCTGGAAGCCCTTGCGCATGGCCCAGCCCCGCGCTGGCAAGGCCGGCAACAAGCACGGCCGACACGATCGCGATACGGCGGATCATGGCTGCCTCCCACGCGATCCGCTCGAAGACCAAGCCCCAAGCAACGTACGGAAACGATCTGAGAGCGCGGCTTGCTCCCGGGCAGCTTGAGGCGAATTGGGCTCAGGATCGCTTGAAACCGATAACGTGTCCGCCGCCGCAGGGCGCTGAGGTCCACGATCGCTCGCACCCAAGGACAAATCGTTGTCAGGCGCATCGACGAGGGGCAAGCGCGTCAACATCGTGACCTGCTGTTGGGTAATGGCGATCAGGATCTCCTGGTCATCGACCCGGATGAGGGCAACCCGCTGACGGGGCCCCAGCCAGAGCGATTCCTGAAGTGCAAGCCGACCACCCGCCCCTCGAATACTTCTTCCGCCCATCCGGCGAAGCACCCAGAGCGTCGCACCGAGAAGGCCAAGAACGAGCACGAAGCTGGCGACCATCGAGAGCCACTGCATCGGTTCAATCGGGTTGGCCATGAGCGGATCCCTTCGTCAGAGATTGCGAAGGCGTTCGTTGGCAGGGATGACACGCGTCAGGCGGATGCCGTAGCGGTCGTTGACCAGGACGACTTCGCCCTGCGCGACCACGGTGTTGTTCACGAGCAGATCGAGGGGCTCGCCAGCCATTCGATCCAGTTCAACAACGCTCCCTTGGGTCAGTCGGATCAAGTCCCGAATCTTGAGCACCGCACGCCCCACCTCGACCGAGATCGTGACGGGCACGCTCTGAACGACCTCAACGTCGATCTGCGAGGCATCCGCCGCTCCGATCGCCGAATCACTTGCACTTGAACTCATCTGGGTCTCCAATGTGGCACTACTTGCCCGGTGTGCTGATGGATTGATCAATACGTATTGCCTTGGCCGCTCCAGTGCGGCCGACCTGCGCCTCGAAGACTGGAATGTCGCCAATCATCACCCGAACGCTTTCGGGCTTACGCAGGAAGAAGACCTCTCCGGGGCGCAACTCCGTGAACCGGGCAAGCGGAATCTGAAATTGGCCCAACATGACCTTCAATTCGAGTTGAGCATCGCCCACGGCACTGTAGAGTTCATCGCGCCAGGCCCGCTCAGACTCCTCATTTCCGTCGCCAGTCTGCACCCTGCTCCGTAACAGGTCACGAATCGGCTTCAATGAGCCGAACGGATATACGACGTCAACACTACCGGTGGAGTCAGGACCACTCTCCGCTTCGAAACGGTTGACGATCACAAGATCATTCTCATCGACGATCTGTGCAAACTGGGGATTGATCTCGGAATTGACGACCTCAAAATCGACATCGAGCACGGGTGACCAGGCGTCCTGCAGCGAGCGAAAGATCACATCAAGGATCATCCGGATGATGCGGGTCTCGGTCGGAGTGAACAGGCGTCCCGGCGGTAACTGTCCGACCCCACGTCCGAAGCCGCCAAAAAAGTTGTCAAGCGCACTGAAAATGACGGTTGGCTCGATCACCACCATCGCATACCCGCGTAACGGATTGACCCGAACCACATTGACGGAAAGGGGGGGGCGCAACAGTTTCAAGTAGTCACGGAACTTCATCATCTGAGCCCGCGCTGGATTGATGCGCGGACTGGTCCGGAGGCCTTCGAGAAGCCCAAGACGGAATAACCGGACGAAACGCTCGTTGATCATGTCGATCGCCGAGATGTTGATCCCGACCGTACTGTCCTCGCTCGCCAGATCGTGCTTGACCACACGAGCTGATACGTTGAAGCCGGTGTCGACGGGGACCGTACCATCGGCCAATCCCGCATTGAGCGCATCGAGCTCTTCGGAAGTGAGCAGATTGCCTGAATCGGTCATATCAGATGCTCAGCTGGATCACTGGAAGACGAATTCAGTGAAATGGACTTCCTCGATGCCACCGAAATCCTCGTATTTCTCGAGTAAGGCGTTCATCGTGAGCCGGATCTTTTCTGCAAGCTCGACCCGAAAGGTCGACTTGGCGATATCGGCCTCCGTCGCCTGTCGCATGACATCAAGCACCGCAGAACGGATCGGAAACTCGTGCTTCTTGACGTTGTTGAACACGCGCTCGTCGTAGTGCGTCATCACGGCAATTCGAACCTGAATCACTTTGCGCGAATTGGTCACGTTGGCGAGCAGCGGGCGCTCGAGCTCGAGATAGGTCTGCTCGAACCGAACCCGGTCAGGTGCCTGTCGAGCCTTGGGCTGCGGCCGCGGTGGCCCGCCCGCCTGCGCGCCCCCCGGTGGAGCGCCTGCCCCGCCCGCGGCCGCTGCGGGCGCAGGTGCGCCACCGCCTTTTGCTTCGGTGGGCGCGGCTGCGGCACCGTCAGCACGCGCCTCCGTGGCCAAGACCTCCGCCACGGGATCGGATGCCTTCTTGTCGAAAAATCCCGCGAAGAAGAGGGTGCCGATCACAGAACCCACCACGACGAGCAGGCCCAGCACTGCGATCAGGATGATCTTCAGCAGCGGACTCTTCTTGACTTCAACCTCATCATCTTCGTCGGCCATCATGGCTCTCCGTATGGAATCAGACCATCAAATCAAGACCCGCGCCTCCACGAGACCGAGCCCTCTGTTCTGCAACCTCTGCCCCTTCTTCGGGTGCGGCGGCCACTGAAGCCACGCCATCCGCTTTCCGGTCCGACCGCCCAGGTGTCGGTTTTCCGCCAGACGAACCACCAGAGGTATTTTGCATCCCCAGATAAGCAACGTTCATGCCTGATCTTTCCAGCTCCTGCCGCAAGCGGTCCAGGCTATCACCGAGTAGCGCACGCGCGGGCGCAGCGGAGGCATCGAAAAGGGCCTCAAGCCGTCCATTCTGAAAATTCATGTCGATTGAGATCGACCCAAGATCGGCAGGCTTCAATTCGAGCTGAAGACTCCAATTCCCCCGATTGATGTGCGCAACCATGCGTTGCGCGAGCGCCTCGGACACCTTCTCCTGCAAGGCCTCGCGAGCCGAAGGCGTCCGATTGACCGTATCCAGCTCAAGCCCGGACTCACCCAGATCGAGAACATCCATCCGCTGAGGCGACTGAGGCAAGATCGGGTCGGACCCAGCCGCCTCGGGAGCATTTACGGAGTCCATGGCGGGTCGTTTCAGCTCATCGGATACGACGGCCCCTGAGGAACGGGCGCCCACCGTCAAAGCGTTGAAATCGACACGCGCTTGTCGCAACGCCCACTGCGCAGCCGGCAAGGCGGTCATCGTCGAAGTCACCGCATCGGGTCGAAGCACCATCACCCGTGCCCGATTTGAGTCGCCCGCAGCGGAGTCATCCAGCGACTCTGAAATCAGTCGTGCAAGGCGAGCGCCGCCCGGAGCGTCACGGGGCGCGACCGACGGACCCGGGGTAGCCACCTCGGCCGACAGGTTCGCGCCGAGCCAGTCACGCGCGGGCTTGATGGTTTCGGACCGCCCTGCTCCGATCGAGGGATCCGATCCGGCACCGTCCGGGCCGCCCCCCTTTTGTCCGCCCGGCACGGCAGGCGACGGAAGGACCGAGGGTTCGTGACCGACCCCCACTCGGGCCCCTGCGGGCGCGTTCTGCACGCCGGCCTCGGCCGACCCGGCCTGAAACGGCAAGTGCTGCGCCGCAGCAGGGCTCGATACCGACTGAAGCGTGTTAACCACTGCAGGGCTCACACTGCCCCCGAGAGACGCAAGATCACCCTGGACCATCGTGCTCGAGCCGAGGACATGTCCTGTGAAGCCGCCCGCTGGAAGCGAAAGCGGGACCCCGGCAGGCAACACTCCCATCGCGGCATCCGGTTGCGCGGCGACTCCGGACTCAAGCAACTCGAGCCGCGCCTCAAGCACAGACGGTCCGGCCTCAGTGCCGGTCACGGATGGCGATGCTCCGCCTTGAGGCCAGAGCACAGCCTGAACCACGCCCGGTTCAAGCCCCTGCGCAAGCGCAAGCGCATACAACACATCCTCGGGCGTCTTCTCACCATCTGCAGGCAGGATCAGCTCACTGCTTGCCCCCAGGGGGTGAGCGGTCAGTGGCACGGCAGGCAAGAGATTGCCGGCCACTGCCGGATCGGCCTGGTCTCGAACGGCCTCGAGCGCATCCTCGAGACGCTGCGCGAAACCGGCGGCAGGACGCCCTTCGGCCCCTGAACCCAGCGTGATGGCCATGAGGCCTTTCGCTGTTTTCCCTGCGGCAGGATCAATTAAACGCGGGGAATCGGACAAATCTGTATCAGCACCGGATAAGGCGGAAAGAGACAGACCAAGCATGGCCAAGAGCTCCTGTTTGTTCGAAACGGGAGCCTTTAAAGCAAGAAGCGTGACAGGCTTGAAGGCCGCACCGATTGAATCGTGACCGGGTGTCGATTTTCTGGTGGCACAGGGTTTGCTTGATCTGGGCGCAACACGATCTCAACCTGAACTGATTCGATTACTCCACCGTCAGCCGAGACAAACACTCGATGGCCTCACTCAGCCTGTCAGATTTCCGACAAACGCTTGCCCGCGTAGGACCGACCGGACTCGGCCTCCCCGCGCTCGTGCTGATGATCGTGGCCATGCTGGTCCTGCCGCTGCCCCCCGTCATCCTGGATCTGTTTTTCACATTCAACATCATCACCTCGCTGATCATCATCATGATCGCGATTGGTACACGCAAGCCCCTGGAGTTCTCAGCGTTCCCAGCCATCCTGTTGATGACCACGATGTTGCGACTGGGCCTCAATGTGGCGTCGACCCGGGTGGTGCTGGTCGATGGGCATAACGGTACCGACGCGGCTGGAAAGGTGATTGAATCGTTCGGCGAGTTCGTGATCGCTGGAAACTATGTCGTCGGCTTCATCATTTTCGTGATCCTGATGATCATCAACTTCGTCGTGGTCACAAAGGGTGCAGGGCGCGTTTCGGAGGTGATCGCACGCTTTACGCTCGACGCCATGCCTGGAAAGCAGATGGCCATCGACGCCGATCTCAGTGCGGGTCTGATCGACCAGGCAACCGCTCGGCAGCGTCGGGAAGAGGTATCGCAGGAAGCGGACTTCTTTGGCTCGATGGACGGCGCATCGAAGTTTGTACGGGGCGATGCGGTGGCGGGCCTGCTGATCCTGCTGATCAACATCATCGGCGGCCTGATCATTGGGATGGCGCAACACAATCTGCCCTTCGCCGAGGCCGCGAAAATCTATGTGCTCTTGACGATTGGCGACGGGCTCGTTGCGCAGATTCCTGCGTTGTTCCTTTCGCTTGCCACAGCAATCATCGTCACCCGCGTTACGACCAGTGACTCGATCGCGCAACAGGCCAGTCTGCAATTGGCCAAGCCTGAGGCACTGTTCATCTCGAGCGCAATTCTTGGCGGTATCGGTATCGTCCCGGGGATGCCGCACACGATGTTCCTGACCCTGGCGGCCGCTACGGCAGGCATCGCCTACATGATCGTTCGATCGGGACCGCCTCAAAGCGCTGCCGCAGGGCCAGGCTCGACCGCAGGCGCGGGGAGCCCTTCAGGCGCAGCCGGAGGCCCGACACCCGCCCCTGGGACAAGCGGCGATGCGGCCACAGCGAGCGAAATCAGCTGGGAAGACGTCGAGCCCGTCGACTTGATCGGGATCGAGATTGGTTATGGTTTGATCCCGTTGGTCAACACCGAGACCGGCGGGCAATTGATGAGCCGGGTCAAGGGAGTCCGGAAGAAACTGTCGGCCGAGCTTGGATTTCTGGTCCAGTCGGTCCGAATTCGCGACTCACTCAGCATGAACCCCGACCACTATCACATCCTTTTGAACGGCGTCGTTCGGGGCCGTGGCGAGATCCGGGTCGGTCGGGAGCTGGCCATCAACCCAGGGCAAGTTCATGGTCGGCTCGAGGGTGAGGCGACCCGCGAGCCGGCCTTCGGGCTCGACGCCGTCTGGATCGACCCCTCTCAGCGGGACTATGCACGGACGCTGGGTTACACCGTGGTCGACCCCAGCACGGCGATCGCAACGCACCTGAACGCCCTCCTCCGGCAGAACGCCGCCGAACTGCTCAGTCACGACGAGACTCAGCAACTGCTCGACAAGCTCGCTGCGCGCTATCCGAAGCTGGTCGAGGATCTGGTCCCCAACCGTCTGCCCTTGGGTGTGATCACCCGAATACTGCAGAACCTCTTGACCGAGGCCGTGCCCATTCGTGACATGCGCACCATCGTCGAGACACTGACCGAGGGCGCAGCCCGCACTCAGGACCCGGACGCTTTGACGGGCCTGGTCAGGCCGAAGCTTGGGCGAATGATTCTTCAGAGTCTGGTCGAGACCGACGACGTCCTGCAGGTCATGACACTGGATCCGACAATCGAACAACTCCTTCAGAACCTTGCCCAGCAATCCGGTGCGGGGATGATGCTGGATCCAGATCTGGGCGAGCGACTGTTTTCATCCATCCGTCAAAACGCCCGAATGATGGAAGAACAGGGCCAGAACGCCATCCTGGTGGTCTCGCCCCCGATTCGTAACTGGTTGGCTCGCTCGCTTCGTCATCGGATCGCCGAGCTGACCGTGCTGTCTTACAGCGAAATCCCCGAAGAACAAGCGGTGAAAGTCATTGCCACCGTCGAAGTTCAAGCTAAAAACTGAGGCAGGAGAGCCCCATGAGACTGGAACGCGTGATCGCAAAGGATTCACGGCGAGCGACCGAACAGGTGATCGAACAGTTCGGCGCGGACGCGTTGATCATCTCGAACCAGAAGGTCAATGGGATGACGGAAATCGTGGTCGCGGTCGAC
>JBDLRB010000205.1:0-18512 GCA_039800205.1 Pseudomonadota bacterium
AATCTGCACAAGACCTTCTGCATCCCGCACGGCGGCGGCGGCCCGGGCATGGGCCCGATTGCGGTCGCGGCGCACCTGGTACCCTGGCTGCCCGAAGACCCCTTTGCGGCCGGGGCGGGGCAGGTCGCCCAGGCGCCTGGACACAGCGCAGCCCTCAGCGTCATTCAACGGGGCTCGGTCAGCGCGGCCGCTGCGGGCAGCGCGCTGATCGCGACCATCTCCTGGATGTATGTGCGCATGATGGGTGCAAGCGGCATCCGCGCCGCCACGGAGGTCGCGATCCTGAACGCCAATTACATTGCCGCACGCCTCGCGGAGCACTTTCCCATTCTCTACACCGGCGAGCAGGGCTGTGTTGCACACGAGTGCATCATCGACCTGCGGCCGCTGAAGGCACGCTGCGGCGTGTCCGCCGAGGATGTCGCCAAGCGGCTGATGGACTACGGCTTTCATGCACCCACCCTGTCCTTCCCGGTTGCCGATACCCTCATGATCGAGCCCACCGAGTCGGAGTCAAAAGCGGAGCTCGACCGGTTCTGCGAGGCCATGATTGCGATCGCGGGTGAGATTGCACAGATCGAGTCGGGTGTATTCGACCGTCAGGACAATCCACTGAAAAATGCGCCGCACACCGCGGACGAGATCGTGGGCGACTGGGCGCACGCCTACAGCCGCGAGACAGCCGTCTACCCCCTGCCCTGGGTTCGAGAGGCCAAGTTCTGGCCCTCGGTCAAACGGATCGACAACGCAGCGGGCGACCGGCAACTGGTCTGCACCTGCCCTCCGATGGCCGACTATGCAGAAGACACCGACACCACGAGCGGAGTCACCGCATGAGCGCGTCCACACCCGTGAGTGCCGAGCCTGTCACGCTGGCGCTCGATGCCTTGCATCGAAGTCTCGGCGCAAAGATGGCGCCCTTCGCCGGGTTCATGATGCCCATCCAGTACCCGACCGGGCTGCGTAGCGAGCACCTGCACACGCGTGCGGCCGCGGGCCTCTTCGATGTCTCGCACATGGGGCAGTTGCGACTGCGCCCGCGCGACGGTCATACGGCAACGCTCCTCGCATCGATTGAACAGGCACTGCCCGTCGATTGCTCCGACTGGCCGGTGGGCGAGCAGCGCTACTCTGTCCTCCTCAACGATCAGGGCGGGATCGAAGACGACCTGATGGTGCTCCGTTGGGACGAGGCGAACGGCCCGGCCTTCCGGATCGTTGTCAACGCAGCGCATCGGGCCGCCGATCTGAAGGCCCTCACACGCCTGTGCCCGGACCTGGACATCGAGTTCGTGGATGCGGCGCTGATCGCCTTGCAAGGCCCCGCCGCGGAGTCTGTGCTGGCCAAACTCGACCCCCGCGCGCGCGAGGTCGATTTCATGCAGGCCGTTGAACTGACGCTGGATGGTACGCGCTGCCTGGCCACCCGGTCGGGCTATACCGGCGAAGATGGCTACGAGATCTCGATTCCGCCCGCCCACGCAGAGTCGGTCGTGCGACAGCTGCTGGCGCATCCCTCGGTTCGCCCCATTGGTCTGGGCGCGCGCGACACGCTCCGGCTCGAAGCGGGGCTGCCCCTGCATGGCAACGATATCGGGCCCGATGTCTCGCCGATCGAAGCGGGCCTTCTTTTTGCGATCGCACGCAGCCGGCGCGCAGGCGGCACGCAGGAAGGCCATTTCCCGGGGGCGGGTCCCATCCTTGAACAACTGCAGCGGGGTGCGCATCGCAAACGCATCGCACTGATTGGCCAGGACACCGTGCCCGTTCGCGCGGGGGCCGAGATCGTCGATGCGACGACAGGCGCACGCGTCGGGGTGGTCACCAGCGGAACCGTGTCGCCGACCCTCGGTCAACCGGTGATGCTTGCCACGGTGAACTGCGAGGCTCTCGCAGCGGTCGGCGCGCAGGGCCTGCGGGCCGTTGTCCGCCAGCATCAGATCCCCGTCATTGAGGCGAAGCTCCCGTTCGTGCCCAAACGCTACAAGCGCCGCGCCACGGGCTGAGCCGCCGGAGCGCCCCGGGCAACACCGCCCGCCTCACGCCCTGAAGATCTTGCCCGGATTGAAGAGGCCGGCCGGATCGAGCGCATGCTTGATCCGGCGCATCAGATCAATCGCATCCTCGCCCATTTCTTCTTCGAGAAAGCCGATCTTGTGAAGGCCCACCCCGTGCTCGCCCGTGCAGGTGCCCTGCATCGACAGGGCAAGCCGAACGATCTGATCGTTCAGGCGCTCGGCCTCTTCGATCTCGGCCGGATTGTTCGGATCGATCAGCAAAACCGCATGAAAGTTGCCGTCGCCCACGTGCCCCAGCAGCATCGTGGGAAACGAGGCGGTATCGAGAATGCGCCGAGCACCGTTGATTGAATCCGCGAGCCGGGAAATCGGCACACAGGTATCCGTCGATACCGCTCGTCCACCTGGACGCACCTGCAGGCAGGCGAAGTAGGCCTTGTGCCGGGCCTCCCAGAGGCGGGTTCGATCCTCTGCGCGGGTGGCCCACTCGAAATCCTGACCGCTGTGCTCACGCGCCAGCGCCTGCACGATTTCCGCCTGCTCGCGCACGCTGTCGATGGACCCATGGAACTCGAAAAAGAGCGTGGGTGCCTCGCGCAGCGTCGTGCCGTTATAGGCGTTGATGGCCCGGATCGTGTGCTCGCACAGATACTCACTGCGCGCGATCGGCACACCGATCTGAATGGTTTCGATGACCGTGCGCACCGCGGCATCGAGGCTTGGAAAGTTGACCACCGCCGCCGACATCGCTTCAGGCAGCGGATAGAGCTTGACCGTGACTTCGGTGATCACGCCCAAGGTGCCTTCGGAGCCAATGAAGAGCCGCGTGAGGTCGTAACCGGCCGAACTCTTTTTGGCGCGCTGCGCGGTGCGGATCACCTTGCCCTCGGCGGTCACAACCGTCAGCGCCAGCACGTTCTCACGCATGGTGCCGTAGCGCACGGCGTTGGTTCCCGACGCACGGGTCGCGCACATGCCGCCCAGACTGGCATCCGCGCCGGGATCGATCGGGAAAAACAATCCGCTGGATTTCAGCGCCTCGTTCAGCTGCTTGCGGGTGACCCCGGCCTGGACGGTAGCCGTCAGATCCTCGGCGTCGATCCGCACGACCTGGTTCATCCCGGAGAGGTCGATCGAAATACCCCCCTGAACCGCCAGCAAATGACCCTCGAGCGACGAGCCCACCCCAAAGGGGATCACCGGTACGCCGTGCGACGCACAATCACGCACGGCGGCCACCACCTCATCGGTCGTTTGGGCAAAAACCACACCATCGGGCGGGGTGAGCGGAAAAGGAGACTCGTCCCGACCATGATGGTCCCGAACCGCCTGCGCGGTGCTGAAACGATCCGCAAACCGGGCACGAAGCGAATCGACGAGTGCGCCCGGCAAGGGCTTGGGCACGAGGCCTGAAGGTTCGAACGGTGCGTTCATAGTGGCATGAATTGTAGCGGCGCCGTGCCCGCCGCGATAGCCCGGACCCCCCCGCGGAACGGGTCAGCGCACCGCGCGGGTATACGGGATCGGATGGATCCTCGATAATGACAGGGTGATTGCACCCATCCCCTCCACGTCCGCAGCCCCCCCATTCGAAACCCATCCGGCACCGGTTTCGACCCGTACGCCCACGCCCAGACTTTCGCTCCGTGCGATCTGCAAAGCCTGGCCCTCGGTGCTCGCAAACGACCGGGTCGACCTGGATGTGAAGCCTGGCGAGATCCATGCCGTACTGGGCGAAAACGGCGCAGGCAAATCGACGCTGGTCAAGATCATCTATGGCGTGATTCAGGCCGATTCAGGCGAGATCCTCTGGGAGGGGCGCCCAGTCCGGATCCCCAACCCCGCAGCAGCGCGCGCGCTGGGCATCGGCATGGTGTTCCAGCATTTTTCGCTGTTCGAGACCCTGACCGTGGCCGAGAATGTCGCGCTGGGTCTGGGCACGCGCGCACCGATCGGCGTGTTATCCGAACGCATCGTCGACACGTCCAGACAGTATGGGCTTGCAATCGACCCGCGTCGCCACGTCCATGAACTGTCCGTCGGCGAGCGTCAGCGTGTCGAGATCGTTCGCTGCCTGCTGCAGTCGCCCAGGCTGCTGATCATGGATGAGCCCACCTCGGTTTTGCCGCCGCAACTGGTGGCGCCTTTGTTTGACACCCTTCGAGCAATCGCCGCGCAGGGGTGCAGCATCCTGTATATCAGTCACAAGCTCGAGGAAATCCGCACACTGTGCGAGCACGCAACGGTGATGCGCGCCGGTCGGGTCACCGCCACCTGCCGGCCCGCCGAGCATCGTGCGGATGAACTCGCAGAGATGATGATCGGTCGCGAACTTCCGCAGGTCACGCGCGCAGCCGCTCCAGCCCGCCCCGACCGGGTCCTTCAGGTGCGTTCACTGAGCCTGCCCGCCGTCCATCGGCACGGCACCCGACTGGATGCCATCGACCTGGACCTTCGCGCGGGTGAGATTCTCGGGATCGCCGGCATTTCCGGCAATGGCCAGGGTGAACTGCTCGACGCACTCAGCGGCGAGCGCCTGGCCGAGCACCACGCCTCGATCGAACTGTGTGGTCAGGCGGTCGGTCGGGTGGGCGTTCCGGGTCGTCGCGCGCTGGGACTCGCCACGGTTGTCGAAGAGCGGCTTGGGCGGGGCGCCGTCCCCAGCCTCAGTCTGTCGCAGAACGCGCTTCTGACCGCCCACCGACAGGCGCTGGTACGGCCAGGCGGGCTGATCGATCGCGCGGGCCTCCGGCGCTTCACCGAACGCTGCATTGCCCAGTTCTCGGTGCGGTGCAGTGGACCGGACGCGGCCGCCCAATCCTTGTCCGGAGGCAATCTGCAGCGTTTCATCGTTGGGCGGGAAGTGCTGCAGGCCCCTCGCGTACTGCTGATTGCGCAGCCCACCTGGGGGGTCGACGTCGGCGCTGCCGCATTCATCCGGCAGTCTCTACTGGATCTGCGCGAACGCGGTGCTGGGGTCCTGCTGATCTCCGACGACCTTGACGAATTGTTCGAGATCTCCGATCGGATCGCGGTCATCGCGGGAGGACGCCTGGCGCCGGCGCGCCCGGCCGCCTCGACCGATGCCGCCGAGATCGGCCTTCTGATGGCGGGCGCCTGAGCATGCGCGCGCTCCCCAGACTCGAACCGCGCGCCCGCACCGCCCAATGGATGCGGATCGTTTCCCCGGTCCTCGCGGCCCTCCTGACGGCCCTGTCCGGTCTCGCGCTCTTCGCCGCCCTGGGCAAGGATCCGATCGCCGCTTTCAAGGTATTTTTCTTCAACCCGGTCAAAGACCTCTATGGCGTCAGCGAGCTCTTCCTCAAGGCCACGCCACTGCTCCTGATTGCCCTGGGGCTGGCCGTTGGCTTTCGCGCCAACGTCTGGAATATTGGCGCCGAGGGACAATACATTCTCGGAGCGATCGCGGGCGCCGGGGTCGCGCTCACCTTTGATCAGCGATTGCCCGCAGGGGTGCTGCTGCCGCTCCTCTTCATCGCGGGTGCACTGGGGGGTATGGCCTGGGCGGCGATCCCGGCCTGGTTGCGCACCCGCTTCAATGCCAACGAAATCCTGGTCTCGCTGATGCTCGTCTACGTGGCACAGCTACTGGTCTCGTGGCTCGTCCACGGCCCCTGGAAAGACCCGCAAGGCTTCAACTTTCCGCAAACCCGGATGTTCGAGGCCGCGGCCGTCCTGCCTCAGATCATCGAGGGCACGCGGCTCACGCACGCGTTCCCGCTCGCGATTGTTGCGCTCGCTGCTGGGCATCTGTTTCTGAATCGCAGCTTCATCGGGTATCAACTCCAGGTCGTCGGGCTGGCCCCCCCGGCCGCGCAGCATGCAGGCTTTCCGATCCGGCGGGCGATCTGGATCGGACTGCTCTCGGGCGGTGCGATGGCGGGCGTGGCGGGGGTGTCGGAGGTCGCCGGGCCGATGGGGCAGTTGACCGAACATGTCGCCAACCACTACGGCTTTGCGGCCATCATCGTGGCCTTCCTGGGGCGCCTGCATCCCGTCGGCATCCTGTTCGCCAGCCTGCTGATGGCGCTCCTCTATCTGGGCGGCGAACAAGCCCAGCAGTATCTGGGGCTGCCGGCTGCGGTCGCGAAGGTCTTTCAGGGCATGCTGCTCTTTTTCCTGCTGGCCACCGACGTCCTCGCCCAGTACCGAATCCGTTGGGGGCTCGCCCCGCTCCGGCCCGAGGAGCGCTGAACCATGGCCGGCATCGACCTCGCCAGTGCCCTGATTGCCGCAGCCCTTTTTGCCGGCACACCGCTTCTGATCGTCGCGCTCGGCGAGCTGATCACCGAGCGTTCGGGCGTACTGAATCTGGGCGCGGAAGGCATGATGGCCCTGGGCGCGATCGCTGGTTTCGCTGCAGCCTATCACTCGGGCAGCGCAGTGCTCGCCGTCCTTGCCGGTGCGCTGGCGGGCGGCGCCTGTGCGCTGATCTTCGGGCTACTCGCGATCAGCCTCCTGGCCAACCAGGTGGCGTGCGGACTGGCCCTGTCCATCTTTGGCGTTGGACTCGCAGCCTTCGTCGGGAAGCCCTACGAGGCCTTGTCGCTCACCGCAGTCCCCGCCTGGCCTGTGCCCCTCCTCTCGGACATTCCTCTGATCGGGCCGGCCTTCTTTCAGCATCCACCGATCGTCTACCTGTCGTGGTTGCTCCTTGCCGCAGTGATCATTTTCCTGCACCACACCCGCGCCGGACTGGTCCTGCGAGCGATCGGAGAGTCGCCCGCGGTCGCCCACCAGAGCGGCTACCCGGTGATCGTGGTTCGCTATCTGGCGACGCTGTTCGGCGGCGCAATGGCCGGGGTCGGCGGCGCCTTCCTGTCCGTGTTCTATACGCCGCTGTGGGCCGAGGGCATGGTGGCCGGCCGAGGGTGGATCGCACTCGCGCTGGTTGTCTTTGCAACCTGGCGCCCTGCCCGGGTATTGCTCGGGGCCTACCTGTTCGGTGGCATGCTGATTGCGCAGCTTTTCGTTCAGGGGTCGGGCCTGGAATGGGATATTCCCTCACAGTGGCTGTCTGCCCTGCCCTATCTGACGACGATCATCGTACTCGTGCTGATCTCACGTCGCCCCGAACTGATCCGCCTGAATTCACCGGTATCACTTGGACGTGTCTGGCGGCCAGACAGCTGAACCCGGTTCCCGAATCCTGATCCACCCACCCCGCATCACTTCAGAAAGGACCCCGTAATGACCTCCCGCCGTACCCTGATCCAACACGCCGCTGGCCTGACCGGCGCCTCGATGCTGCCCTTCGCCGCGCACGCGCAAAACGCGGATCCCATCAAGGTGGGCTATGTCTACGTCAGCCCGATCGGCGATGCCGGCTGGACCTTCCAGCACGACCTGGGGCGTCGCGAAATGGAAAAGAGCCTGGGCGCCAAGGTCCAGACCCGTTTCATCGAGAGCGTGCCTGAGGGCGCGGATGCCGAGCGCGTGATTCGTGAACTCGCGCAAAGCGGCCACCGTGTGATTTTCGGGACGAGCTTTGGCTACATGAACTTCATGGAGCGGGTTGCCAAGCAGTTCCCGAAGGTCGCCTTCGTCCACGCCACCGGCTACAAGCGCGGCCCCAACCTCGGTACCTACAACGCCCGCTTCTACGAAGGCCGTTACCTGACCGGTCTGGTGGCGGGTCGCATGACTCAGTCCAATATCCTCGGCTACGTGGCGGCCTTCCCGATCCCCGAAGTGCTCCAGGGCATCAACGCCTTCACGATGGCTGCGCGCAGCATCAACCCGAAGGTCGAAGTGCGCGTGGTCTGGGTCAACTCCTGGTATGACCCGGGCAAGGAGCGGGACGCGGCCAACACCCTGATGGCGCAAGGCGCCGACGTGGTCACGCACCATACCGACTCGACGGCCGTCGTGCAGGCCGCCCAGGAGCGGGGCCGCTATGCCATCGGCTACCACTCGGATATGTCCAAATATGGCGCCAAGGCCCACCTGACCGCTGCCACCCACCACTGGGGCGCCTACTACATTCGCACCATCAACGAGGCGATCGCGGGCACCTGGAAACCCGGTAACCTCTGGGGCGGCTTCAAGGACGGCATGGTCAAGCTCGCGCCGCTCAACCCGGCTGTACCGGGCGATGTCCGGGAGCGCGTCGCCAAAGTCGAGGCCGGTCTGACCGCAGGCACGTTCCATCCGTTCAGCGGATCGATCCTCGATCAGGAGGGCAAGGAGCGGCTGGGGGCCGGCAAGACCATGGACGACAACACCCTCAACAGCATGGACTACTACGTCCAGGGCGTGGCCAGCCGCCTGCCCAAGAAGTAAGCCAGGCGAATGGGACTCAGACTGACGGCCATCGTCACCCGTACGGGCGACGATGGCAGCACCGGCCTGGGCGACGGCAGCCGGACCCGCAAGGACAGCCTGCGGGTCACGGCGCTGGGCGAGGTGGACGAACTGAACTCGTCCATTGGCCTGCTGCTCGCCGAAACCCTCCCCGAAGGCCTGGACGATACCTTTCTCGCCATCCAGCACGACCTGTTCGATCTGGGCGGCGAACTGGCTGTGCCCGGTTACCAGGCGGTCGGCGAGGCGCACGTGCTGCGCCTGGACCAGTGGCTGGCCGAGCACAATGCCACCTTGCCCCGACTGGCCGAATTCATCCTGCCCGGGGGGTCCCGGCCTGCGGCGCTTGCTCACGTTTGCCGCACGGTCTGTCGCCGCGCAGAGCGCAGCATCGTCGCCTTGGCTGCGCACGAATCGGTCCGACCGGAAATCGGTCAGTACCTGAACCGGCTGTCCGATTTGCTGTTCGTGCTTGCCCGGGTACTCAACCGCGCAGCCGGCGGCCAGGATGTGCTCTGGCAACCGGGTCGATTCCAGACCGGCGGGCCGCCCTCGACGAATTGATCGCGACGCACTGCGCCGCATCCCATCCGGGGACCCCTCCGGGCCCCCGCGTGTCAGTCCAGTCAGTCAGACCGCGGCCTGCTCCCTCAGCCGACGGGCACGGACCGAATCGGCCAGGCCCTCCAGCAAGGCCACACTCTCATCCCACCCAATGCAGCCATCCGTAATGCTCTGCCCATAGGTGAGCGGCGCGCCAGGCTTCAGATCCTGGCGACCGGCCACCAGGTGGCTTTCAACCATCACGCCAAAGATCCGCTGCTCACCGGCCGCAATTTGCGCGCCCACATCGGCGATCACGCCCATCTGATTCTCGGGCTTCTTCTGGCTGTTGCCGTGGCTTGCGTCGATCATCAGCCGGCAGGCCTGCCCTGAGGCAGCCGCCTCGCGGCAAGCCGCATTGACACTGTCCGCGTCGTAGTTGGGCGCCTTGCCCCCACGCAGGATGACATGGCAATCCTCATTGCCATTGGTCGACACGATGGCCGAATAGCCGCCCTTTGTCACCGACAGGAAGTGATGGGGTTGAAACGCCGCCTTGATTGCGTCAAGCGCGATCTTGAGGTTACCGTCGGTCCCGTTCTTGAACCCCACCGGGCACGACAAACCGGACGCCAACTCGCGATGCACCTGAGACTCGGTGGTCCGTGCACCGATTGCCCCCCAGGCAATCAAATCGGCGAAGTACTGGGGGCTGATCATGTCGAGGAATTCACTGCCGGCCGGCATCCCCAGATCGTTGAGATCGCACAGCAGTTCCCGGGCAAGGCGCAGGCCCTTGTTGATCTCGAAACTGTTGTCCAGGTCGGGGTCGTTGATCAACCCTTTCCAGCCAACCGTGGTGCGGGGCTTTTCGAAGTAGACGCGCATCACGATCTCGAGTTCACCCGCATGCTTGACGCGCTCGTTGAGCAGACGGCGGGCGTACTCGCGCGCGGCCGCCGGATCGTGAATCGAGCAGGGCCCGATCACCACCAGTAACCGGTCATCCATGCCATGCAGGATTCGGTGAATCGCCTGCCGCGACCCCGAAACGACGCCGGTGACCCGTTCGGTCGCAGGCAGTTCGCGCAACAAATGGGCGGGCGGGGCCAGTTCCCGGTAACCGCGAATCCGGGTGTCGTCCGTACTGTCAGGCATCATGGGCTCCAGAAGGTCAGGGCGAGGGCAGGCGATCGGATCACCCGCACATAAAAAAACAAAACCGCCGGGGGTCTAGGCCGGCGGTCTGATTCGGATGGGCTTGGCTTGATCAGCAAACACGCTCCCGACTCAGTCCGCCGATGGGCGGAAAGCCGTAATAGAACGTAAAGCCGAGGCAGCGATATCCCTTCATCAGAAAAGTGTATCTGCGATGGAGCCCGCAGCGCAAGCCTTTTCGCATGGGGCCGGCGCGACCGTACACCCAGGAGGCCCCGAGAATCAGCTCGCCGTGCCGCCGACCGTCAGACCCTCGATCCGCAAGGTCGGTTGCCCAACCCCCACCGGAACGCTCTGACCGTCCTTGCCGCAGACGCCCACGCCCGAATCGAGTCGCAGGTCGTTGCCGATCATCGAGATGTGCTTCAAGGACTCTGGACCATTGCCGATCAGCGTGGCGCCCTTGACCGGGTACTGGAGCTTCCCACCCTCCACCCACCAGGCTTCCGAGGCAGAAAACACGAACTTGCCGTTGGTGATGTCGACCTGTCCGCCCCCGAAATTGACCGCATAAAGCCCACGATCGATGGACTCGATGATCTCGGCTGGATCGTGTGCACCCGCCAGCATGAAGGTGTTGGTCATGCGCGGCATCGGGAGATGCGCAAACGATTCCCGACGGCCGTTGCCCGTCACCGGTACCTTGGAGAGCCGGGCGTTCAGACTGTCTTGCAGATAGCTTCGCAGGATGCCGTCCTCGATCAGCGTGTTGCGCCGGGTGGGGTGACCCTCGTCATCGATGTTGAGCGAGCCCCGGCGACCGGCGATCGTCCCATCGTCGATGACGGTCACGCCGGGTGCGGCCACCCGCTGGCCGATGCGTCCGGAAAATACGGACGACCCCTTGCGGTTGAAATCACCCTCGAGACCATGGCCGACCGCCTCGTGCAGCAAGACCCCCGGCCAACCCGATCCGAGAACAACCGTCATGGTGCCGGCAGGCGCGGGGCGCGCCTCGAGGTTGGTCAGCGCCGCATGGACGGCCTCGCTGACATAACGATCGAGGGTGGCCTCGTCAAACAAACTGATGTCGGCCCGACCGCCCCCGCCGCTGTGGCCCTGCTCGCGCCGCCCTCCCTGTTCGGCGATCACGCTCAGGGACAATCGGACGAGCGGTCGGACATCGGCTGCGATCAGGCCATCTGCACGCGCAACCAGGACCACATCGTACTCGGCCGCAAGTCCCGCCATCACTTGAACGATCCGGGGGTCGCGCGCCCGAGCCGCACGCTCGACCCGCTCGAGTAGCGCCACCTTGTCGGCCGCATCGAGGGAGGCGATGGGGTCTTCGGGCGCATACAGATGGTGCCCGCTGGCCGGCTTCATCCGCCCGGCGAGCTTCATGCGACCGGCGCCCCGCCGGGCAATCGTGCGCGTGGCCCGCGCCGCGGAAAAGAGCGCCTCTTCGCTGATCTCATCGGAGTAGGCGAATGCGGTGCGATCACCGGTGACCGCACGGACCCCGACCCCGCGGTCGATCGAAAAACTGCCGGACTTGACGATGCCTTCCTCGAGGCTCCAGCCCTCGCTGCGCGTGAACTGAAAATAGAGGTCGGCATAGTCGACGCGATGTTGAAAGATTTCGCCCAGCACGCGCTGAAGCTTCGCTTCGTCCAAGCCGTGCGGTTCGAGCAGCAGTGAACGGGCAATCGCGAGGTGATCGAGAGCGATGTTGGAAACTTTCATGGGTCGGTGCGGCACGCGGGACAAACGGAACCCCATCCTACATGACACGATGCGTGAGTGCCGGCAGACCCGCGCGCACATCATTGATTCGGGACGGGTCGAGCGCGGCCCAAACAACCCCCTCGCCGTCCGCTTCGCGCTCAGCAATCACCTCCCCCCAGGGATCAATGATGGCCGAGTGACCCCAGGTCCTGCGCCCATTCGGATGGCGCCCCCCCTGAGCCGGAGCCAGCACCCAGCACTGATTCTCGACCGCGCGCGCACGCAGCAACAACTGCCAATGCGCCGCACCCGTTCGAGCGGTAAAGGATGAGGGCACAACCAGCAGGTCCACCGGAGCCAGGGCTCGATAGAGCTCCGGGAATCGCAGGTCATAACAAATCGACAGGCCGACGCGCACAGGCCGGCCCAGCCCGGGCCCATCGCAATCGACCAAGACCGGGGTCCGACCCGGCTCGATCGTTGCGGCCTCGTCAAAGCGCTCGGGCCCCCGGGTCAGGCTGAACAGATGAATCTTGTCGTAGCGGGCCCGGCGCCGACCGTCGGGTCCATACACCAGGCAGGCATTGGCCACCCGCCCCGGATGACCGCAGGCGATCGGCACGCTGCCCCCAAACAGCCAGATACCATGGCGTGCGGCCTGATCTGCCAGAAATTGCTGAACGAGGCCCTGACCGTCCGTCTCTCGCACGGCCACTTTGTCGGTCTCGCGATCGCCGAAAATTGAAAAATACTCGGGCAAGGCGACCAGTTGGGCCCCCCCTCGCACGGCCTCCTCGATCAATCGCGCAGCCGCCTCGAGGTTATCGCCTACATGGGGCCCGGACACCATCTGGATCGCCGCCATACTGAGCGGCACCGCTTCAACCGATTCGGTCATCGCTTCATGCGCCTGGAAGAAGAATACTGACGCACAGTGTGTCAGGAATTGGGGCCGAACGCCCGCACTCAGGCCTCGCCCCTCACGGGGCCGGTTGCTCGACGCGAGGCCGGGCCTTTTCGATTGCGGACGGATCCGCCCAGGAGCCTGTGACCTCGTACTCGTAACTGAATAACTCCTGGAGCGGCTTTCTGAGCGCGAGTTGTGCGAGAAACGAGCCCAGACCCACGGCCGGATTGGCCACCGCGGCATAGGCGAGCGAGGCGAGGCCGGCGTTCATCTCCGGCCGGACCCGGATCCGCAGGTCCTGCGTCTCGGCCGCCAGGTCGGCCGCCCCCCGAATTTCGACGAGCGCCTGAACGCCCCGCATCCGGAAGTCCTCCGTTCGGGCAATGCCGCCCGCGAGACTCGCCGCGCCGCGAATCTCGTCAAAGGCAAAGCCTTCAGCGATCAGATCACGAAAATCGAGGCTCAGGCGTCGGGGCAAGGACTGGAGGTTCAGGACACCGATCAGTTTTGCGATCCCCGGCTCAGTCTTCAGGAACTGCCCTCGACCCAATTCCACATCGAGCCAGCCCGACATGCTGGGGTAATCGATCGACATGGGCGTACCGCGCCAGGCCACTCGCCCGGACAAGCGTCCGGCACCGCCGGAGAGCGCGCCCTGGATTCCAAAGGTGGACAGCACCCGACCCGGGTCGCTCAAACTCAGGACGAAATCGAGCTCGGTGCCTGAGGGCCGACCGGTCGCGTCCGACCCTTCAGTCGGGCGGGGTGGATGCCAGCTTCCGGACGCCGACAAGCGACCGCCCGGATGCACGAGCTCCAGCCGATCCAGTCGCCAGAAGGCCCCCTCGCCCGAGCCCGCTTCGACATTGACGGCCGCAAGGCGTAGCCCCCCCAGCTCGCGACCGCCCAGCACGAGGCGATCGGCCTCGAGATCAAGCGCAGGCAAACGCAACGCCGGGCCATCGTCCGGGGGCCCCTGAGTCTCGGCGATCAAACGCGCCGGAAGCTCGAGGCGTGTGAACCGGCCGGTGACCCGCCCTTCAGCGGTCGTATCCGAGGGGGGCTGCCAATCGATCTGGCCGTCCAGTTCGGTGGTTCGCACACGGAAGCGCCAGGTCTCGGTGCTCTTTTCGCCCGACAGATCGACATCGGCAAACGTGCGGCCCGCCAGCTTGAGCTGCCCGGCATGGAGCGTGACCCGGTCCGCGATGGGGCGTAGCGCGGTCGCCGGCCGACGATCAGCGCCGCTTGATCGATCGCCTGCGGGCGGCGGGCCCAGACGCGCGAGCACCGCACGCCAGGCGTCCAGGTCGATCTGGGGGAGCCGCGCCGTGACGGCGAACCCGCGCTCCAGACGCTCAAGGGGTTGCCCCCCCACGGACAGGCTGCCCCGCACGAACTCGTATTGACCGCTCAACGGGTTGAGCTCACCGTCCGTGTGCAGCACCACGTCGTCGCGCAGTTTCAACCGCAGGGCCTCGGTCGCTGCACGGTCGGCCGCAGGGAGACCCCGCGCGCGGGTGCGGCGCCACTCAAGCCGAAGGGGCCAACGGTCATCCGAACTTTTGGACAGGGGCTGCGGCAAACGACTGCTCAGGCCGGACAGTTCAGAGGCCAGTTCGAGCACCGTCTCGTCGCGCCCGGCTTCGATGTCCAGACGGTAATCGGCCGACCCCTGAACCTCGCCCGATCGATGTCCAGTCAGCCAGTGCTCGATCGAACTCGCCTCGGCGCGACCCGTCGCCTCGATCCGGAGCCGTCGATCGCGTCCCATCCGAGCCAACGCCTGAACCGATCCGCCCAGCAGTTGCCCGTGAATCGTGCGGACTTCGAACCGGTCGGGGTCAAAGCGGATTTGCGCGGTCATTGCGCTGATCGGCGGATTGCCCGAACCCCAGACGAGCTGACCCTCGGTCAGCTCAAGCTCGCCCGCGTAATTCGGCATACGCCGCCGAGCCAGAGACAGATCCAGCGACAGTGCCAGTCGTGCCCGCCCCTGCAGGTCGAGCGAGGACCCGCCGAGATCAATCTGCTGCCGCACGGGCGTGTGGTCCAGATAAGCGAGCATCCTGCCCGCATCGCCCTCGCCCTGACCCCGGATGATCAGATCAGGCGTGCGGAAATCGTCGATCCGCGCGGTCATCCCCTGAAGCGCAAGCCCGCGCGTTCGGGCACGATCGGCCGTGATGACCATGCCGGCCCGTTCGAAGCGCAGGGTCGCTTCAATGGCCTCCAGCTCGGGCCAGTCCGGAGCAAATTTCAGGGCAGCTCCCTCGACCCGGCTTTCGATCAGGAACTCGCCCTGGCCGGGGTCTCTGAAGGGAAAGTTCCTGAGGTCTCCTCGGACCACGAATCGGGTATCGCCCGATTGTCCGGCCCGGACGGCGCCTTCGACCCACTGCCGCACCGATGCGTCTACGGCAAGAGGCAGGTAGCGTGCGACCCGGGCACCATTCGCGCGCGACAATTGGCCTCGCAGATCGGCGACTCCAGGCCCGCCCGTCGCAGGCAGGCTGAATCGTCCGTCGACCTCTCCGGAAAAATCCGTAGCAGTCACTTTCAGCGCGTTCAGTCTCAGGTCGAAGGCGCCCGGACCAGCCCCCTCAGGATCGTTGACCGGACCGAGCGACCAATCCACCATGCCGGACAACGTGTTGAGATTGAAGGTCGGCTGCGCAAAAACGCCCGGGACATCCAACTTCACCTGTTTCGAATCGAGCCAGGCCCGCCCGCCCTGATGCCCGATCGTTGCGCGCCCGGTCAGGTTGGAAAAACTGGGCCATCGCGCCGCTGGGGAAGGTCGCCGGGAGGGGGCTCGCCTGAGGCTCAAGGCCTGGAAGTCGACGCGAACCGTATACGTGGCACCCGTCTCGCCCCTTCGCCAGTCGACCCCCACTGAATCGACCTGACCGGAGGCCCGCCAAGGCGAAATCTGCCGCATCAGCCCATCGGGCAGCGGCAGCCGCTGGGCCGCTGACCAGAGCGCGCCGGCATCGAACCCCTGCGCAGACAACGAGAGTTCGACCGGATAAAGGCCCGCCGAATCCAGCACGACCCGCTGGGGCCCGCGATCGAGCGCGATCGTCAGTCCCCGACCGTCGGTTGCCCTGAAGTGATCAATCTCGATCTCGACCAGCGGCCCCAGGCCGCGACGCGCCGAGGCCTCGATACTCAGTTCGCGAAGCGGCAGCATTCGATCGGCGACCGCAAGCTCGATCGCCTCCGCCCGAGCCTTCACCAGCAGATCACGCCACTCACCCTCTGCAAATTCAGCCCAGAGCATCAGGGGTCCGTGTCCCCCACGGATCGCATGGGCCCAACTCGGGCGGTTCGGCCATGCGGCCCATTCCTGAGCCAGTTGATCCCACACCACGGTGTCAGCCTGCAGGTGAACCTCCCCGCGCATACCGCGCAGATCGAACCCTTGACCGACCGCCGGGCGCTGCGCATCGACCCTCAGCGTCAAGCCCTGAGCGGCCCGAGCGAACGAAGGACTCTCCAGCGCGAGCTGGAGTCGCCCGGCGTTCGATGTCGCGAGCTTTAAAGCGATGGGCTCCAGTCGCCGCTCGTGCCGGGTGACCCGATCGACCCAATCGATCGACAGGTCACGCAGGGTGACCTGTCGCGTATCCAGCAGCCAGCCCCAGGAGCGCGGAGGCTCCGCCGCGCGGCCGAGGTCGATCAGGGCGCCCGCAATGAGCCATCGCCCCGGCTCGAGCCGCTCGAGCGTGACCTGCGGCGCCTCCATCTCAAGGCGATCGAGTTGCAAGCGACCACCCAGCAAGGCGCGGATCGAGAGGGTGGCCTCAACAGACCGTGCAGAAGCCACGGATGGATGTCCTGGGACGCGAACCTGCAGACCGTGAACCGCCAGCGTGGGGCGTCCGGCATTGAAGCCCGGCTCAAGTCGATCCAGGGTGACCTGAGCCTCGAGCTGATTGGATAACCAGACCTCGAGTTCGGGCCGCCACTGATCCAGCGCGGGCCAAAGAAGAAATCGAAGGACCAGGACGCCCAACAGCAACAGGACGGACAGAATGGCCCCCACCATGAACACAAAGGATGCCAGACGTCCAACCCGTCGCGGACCGGGCATGGAACCGGCCTGTCCGGATCGGACGCCCGCAGTCGACGCAGCCCCCGGAGCAGACTCGGCGGCGATGGGCGAGATGGGATCGAGCTGCGACAATGTCCGGTGCCTCAGGGTGCTTCGGGATGTTCAAGCAGTCTCGCACAGGGCGTCGCGGCCGACCCCTGCGCATTCAGAATCTGAAAGGATAACCGCTCCATGACCTCGGCGACCGTCTTCACGGCCCACACGCTGTCCCCTTTTTTCGCGCGATCGCTGGATGCGCTGGCGCGGCGCGCGGGCGACCCGGCGTCGGTCTATCATCGGCTCGGGCAGTTGATCGCGGTGCCGGTCAAGGGCCAGCCACTGATCGACTTATTCGCTGAGCACGTGCCGCAATCGGACCCAAGCGGCCTCGCCGACGATTACGGCACTCAGGTTGCAGCGGGGCTGCGCCGGGTGCGACTCTGGGTGATGCTGGCCCTGATCGAGCGCGACTGCCGAGGCCTCGCGAGCGTCGAGGAGGTTTGCGAGACCATGACCGAACTGGCCTGCCAGGCGACCACCTGGGCCCTGCGAACGGCCGGACAGGAGCTGGCGTCTCGCTACGGCCCAGCACTCGACGCAAACGGCCAGGTGCAAGATCTGCTGGCCGTCGCAATGGGCAAGGGCGGAGCGGGCGAACTTAACGTGTCCTCGGACCTCGACCTCGTCTTCGTCTTCAGGGAAGAAGGCCAGAGTGCGGGCGTTCTTGACGACGGGGGCTTGATCAATCCGCGCAGTCAGATCGCCTCAAGCGAGTGGATGCACAAGGCCGCGCGCCGGGTGATCGAGCTGCTTGCCGATCTGACGGCCGACGGATTCGTCTTTCGAGTCGACACCCGCCTGCGTCCCAACGGGGATTCCGGGCCACTGGTCGCATCGCTTGGAATGCTCGAGCAGTATTTCTACGCGCAGGGGCGAGAGTGGGAACGCTTTGCCTGGCTGAAGGCGCGCATCATCGCCCACTCCGGCCAGGCAACGGACGCGGCACAGGCCGAGGACGAACGTGGGCTGGCGATGATCGTCACACCGTTCGTGTTTCGACGCTACCTCGACTACGCCGCCTTCACCGCCTTGCGTGATCTGCACGGCAAGATTCGCGCTGAAGTGTCCCGCCGCTCCGCGCGATCGGGTAACGCACTGGATGTGAAACTGGGCCAGGGCGGGATTCGGGAGATCGAATTCACCGCACAACTCTTTCAGATCGTGCGTGGCGGGCGGGATCCCGGCCTGCGCGACAAGAAAACGCTGGTCACGCTGGCCGGTCTGGCCGACCGCGGAATCATTGCCAGCGAAGACGCCCGCGACCTGGCCGACGCCTACCGCCTGCTGCGACGCACTGAGCACGCGCTCCAGTACCGCGAAGACGCGCAAACGCATCGCCTGCCCGGCGATCGCGAGGGGCGGGCACCCATCGCGGCGATGCTGCGAATGCTGCCCGATGACTTCGATCGGGCCATCGAACACGCCCGATCTCGGGTCGCGGCCATTTTCGAGCGCTTGCTCGCACCAGCCGATCCCAACAACCGTGAAGACACCCGTGGCGTCGAACGCCCCAGCGTCGACGATCCCGAGTTGAACCGGCGGCTGGAGCAACTGCGAACGGGATCACGATACGGTGCGGCCAAAGCCGAGACCCGGCAGGCCATCGAACGGCTGATCGCACGAGCCGTGTCGCGCGACATGGGCAAGGCCGGGATGAGTCGGCTGCTCGATCTCCTGG